>NZ_JYDF01000066.1:0-31916 GCF_003263525.1 Rahnella sp. NRRL B-41462
CTTCGCAGGGGGAGGAGCTAAAAGCAGATCATTCCTCGCTGAATCCAAGCGCCACCCCAAGCCCGTCCGCTGCCCGGACAGACACACGGTTAACGTCATCCCTGAAAGGTATTTCCCCGACCCGCAAACTATTCCGTACTGCCTCCAGCGACCGCGTGGCGAATTCCAGTCCGACCATGCGGGCGCTGCCGTTCTCGCCTTCCGGCACAATGCCGAATTCGGCGGCGGCTTGCTCCGGTGTGATAAACCGGACGGTGGCGCGGCCTGCGCGCAGCACGACTTCCTGCGGTTTGAACTCCAGCGCACTGACACCAAACAATTCGCCATACACCTGAGCGGCTTCCTGCGGATTTGCCGCAGAAATCACGAAACCGGTGATATCGGCAACACCGTTCGGGTGGTGTTGCCATTCGTTGCGCCACACCAGTTCCGGCGTCAGATGATGACAAAAGAAACTGCGGCCATTCGGTACGCGGCTGGCGGCCAGCGGTACGGTGCGGAATCGCGCATTCGGTGAAGTGCCGTCGTTGAGCCCGACGGGGCGGAAGAACTCCGCCGGTGCGGAACCGGCAATATCTTGCTGTTGCAGATGTTCGTACACCGCCGATGAATTCTGCGTTTTCCACACCAGACCGGTCAGGCCGAGCGGCGCCTGCCACAGGTCTTTGCGGGTGTGAGCGTTGCCCGGCTCATAGCCGAGCAGTTCAAGATAGTTTTCGCCGAAAATCGCCAGATGATTGCTGGATCCCAGCGAGTGATGGCCACGCGGCGTGAGATGAAACCCCAGACGGCGGAACTGCTGCCCGGCCTGATCCAGTTGTTCGGCGACGTTGATCACCACGTGATCAAGCTGCGGGCGAAGGGGCTGCGAATGTTGTGCTTCAGTCATTAAACGGTTCTCCCAGCGTTAACATCAGACGGTTTGCCCAGGCGAAGAACGCCGCAGACTGCGCCAGATCGACAATCTCCAGCTCACTTAAACCCTGCTCGCGCAGCGCCGCAATGTGCTGCTCAGTGGCGACCGGTGGGGTAGCGGAAAGCGCGGCGGCGAAATCAATTTCAGCCTGCCAGCGCGGGGATTGCTCTTTGCTGAGAATGCCGCCCGGCGGGGTGTCGATCAGACGCTGGACATCTTCCGTCTGTTTGGAAAGCTGGCTGGCTTTGCGCGAATGCACCGAGGCGCAATAAATACAGCCGTTAATTTTGCTGGCAACCGTGGCGGCCAGTTCGCGCTCTTTGCGCGGCAACCCGCCGGAGGTATAGAAAATCCCTTTGTCGGTCAGCGTGCGCTGTTCGAGTACCGGTAAATTACGACCTAACAGGCGGAAATAGTCAGAATCGGTATGGCCGAATTTCGCCAGAATAGCCTGCTGGGCTTCATCAAATTCTTCCAGTTTTTTTGCCGGGATCCACGGCTCCCAGCCCAGTTCTTCCTGGGTAAAGGCCTGCGGTGCATCGCGGCCGCTGTGGGTATTGGGTTCGGTGCGCCAGAACGCGGCACCGACCGGCTTATTGCTGCCGTTCTCCACCGGCTTGCCACCGATCAGACGGTAGCTGCGCAGCACGCGGCTCTGGAAACTGACGAAGGCGATCAGTTGCGACAGCGTGACAATGGCATCCACCGACCAGCCGGCTTTTTTCAGTGCCTGCAAATGCGCCGGAGTCGCGCTGGCAGGTTTGAAGCTCAGGCGTTCGCCGTGGGTCAGTGCCGCGTCGAGGCGCGCGGTTTCGTCGATATCCGGCAAATCCTGCAAACGCTCGGAATAGTGGTTAGTCAGTTGCGAATCGCCGTGCCAGCGCGCGACGTTTTGCGCCAGCCTCAGGCGCTCAGCCAGTGAGAAATCCACGCCATCCTGTTCGGTAAACAGCGCGTCATAGCTGCCCTGTGCGTGACGGGTGGTGGCGTCGCGGGTATCGCGAGCCTGTTTCAATGCGGAATCCGGGGCAATATCGGCCAGTTTTTCCAGCAGGTCGGTCGAACAGGTAGTCATAGGGCTTCCCTTGAGAATGAGGAATCGGCAGAAGAGGTGGAAACACTGCGTTGCGGCGTGCGGCGAACCCAGCCGAGCGCGGGCGCAACGTGACGGGCAATCAGTTCGATGGAACGTAAAATATACGGATGCGGCGGATCGATGGAATGCACCTGAAACGCCAGATCGGTGACGCGGGCCAGCGCGGTATCGGCCTGCAACGTTGCGGTCACCTGCGCTGGCGTGCCGAGATGCACGTCGAAGGCGCGGATGTAATCATCCAGCGTGTCGCCTTGCACCGTCTGTCCGCTGGCACGGTGATTTTCGGCCTGACGGCGTAAGCCTTTTTGCGCCAGCTCACGTGCTTCATCGCCATTTTCGGTGACGAATGCGGTACGCGAACCCATGATGCGCGGCGGTACGCCTTCCGGCAGTGCATCCAGATAGGCATCGATAATCGGGTTTTGCAGCTCATCGAGACGCAAATCCGGCGCGTCCGCCGGACGTGGCTGGGTGCGCGAGAGCATCAGTCCGTCGCCGGATTTACCGGCACGTGCGCCGCCGTCCACCGAGAAAGTCGCCTGCCAGACGCGGTTCGCCAGTTGCGGCGCCGCCGGATATAAGCGGTTATCGGTGCCCGCCAGCGGTTCGCCACGCCAGGCGGTGAGCAGGGTTTGCAGATTATTGCCAAATGCCGTACCGCGTTCGTGACTTTCCAGCCCGAACGGCGGGAAGGATGACGGTGTGCCGCCTGAGCCTAAACCGACCTCAAGCCGTCCGCCGGAGAGTAAATCCAGCACGGCGGTGTCTTCGGCAACGCGCAATGCGTTTTCCATCGGCAGCGTGATTACGCCGGTGCCGAGACGGATAAAGCGGGTATGCGCCGCGACCTGCGCAAGAAAAACCAGTGGCGCAGGCAGGCCGCCCTCGGCTTCATGAAAATGGTGCTGCGCGACCCACGCGGAATCAAAACCTAACTGTTCGGCATGAATGATTTGCTCGGTCGCCAGCCGGTAACGTTCCTGCGCACTGGTGTTGTCCAGCAGGCGGGTGAAAAATCCAAGACGTTTACTGCTCATAATGTCCCTCTTGTTTCATGGTCTGGTTTATGCGGCGCGGTGGCGACCGGGAATAGCATCGATTAGCTGGCGGGTGTAATCGCTGGAAGGCAGGGCGAAAACGTCTTCCACCTTGCCGGAATCCACCTGCTGCCCGCGGTTTAACACCGAGACGCTGTGTGAGATTTGCCGGACGGTGGCCAGATCGTGCGAAATAAACAAATAGGTCAGGCCGAGTGAGTCCTGTAACTGCTGAAGTAACGTCAGGATTTGCGCCTGCACGGTGACGTCGAGCGCCGACGTGGCTTCATCAAGGATCAGCACTTTCGGCTCTAAAATCAGTGCGCGCGCAATCGCCACACGCTGGCGCTGACCGCCGGACAGTTCGCGAGGTTTACGGCTGAGTAATTCTTCCGGCAGCGCCACGCGGCGGGCGATATCCAGCACCCGTTCACGGCGCACGGCAGCCGGGATTTTTTCGAAATTCAGCAGCGGTTCTTCGATCACGCGAAACAGCGTTTGCGACGGATCCAGCGAGGCGAACGGGTTCTGATATACCAGTTGGATTTTCTTGCGTAACTGCCGCAAGGCTTCACCTTTTAGCCGTGTGATGTCTTCACCGTCGATCAGTACGCGTCCGCTGTCCGGTTTCTGAAAACCGAGCAGAATGCGCGCCAGCGTGGTTTTGCCAGAGCCGGATTCGCCGACCAGCGAATGGGTGGTGCCACGCGGAATGCTGAAAGAGACGTGATCCACCGCGCGGAACGCCGCCTGATGTTTGCCACCCAGCGTGAAATCATGGGTGATGTTTTCGACCACCAGCACCGGATCTTCCGCTGCGCGAAGTTGTGCACGGTGACGGCCGGAAAGGGCCGGGGCATCGGCGAAAAGCTGGCGGGTGTAATCACTTTTCGGTGCATCCAGCACCTCGCGTGTGATGCCCTGTTCCTGCACTTTGCCGTGACGGAACACCAGCAACCGGTCGGCGCGTTCGGCAGCGATCGCCAGGTCATGTGTCACCAGTAACACGGCGGTGCCGGATTCGCGGCGCAGTTCGTCGATCAAATCCAGAATGCGTTTTTGCACTGTGACGTCCAGCGCGCTGGTCGGCTCATCGGCGATGATCAGCGCCGGTTGCAGCGCAATGGCAATGGCGATTAAAACGCGCTGTTTCATGCCGCCGGAAAGCTCGTGCGGATACTGTTTCGCCCGTTGCTCAGGATGCGAAAGACCGACGTGTGACAGCAGTTCCACCACGCGGGCGTCGCGCTGCACACGCGGCAGGCGCTGATGGATATCGAGAATTTCCGCCACCTGCGAACCGATGGTTTTCACCGGATCCAGCGAACTGGTCGGATCCTGCGGAATGAGGCTGATGCGCGCACCGCGCAGGGCATCAAGACGGCGCTGCGACCACTGGCTGATGTCGGAACCGTTCAGACGGATTTCGCCCTGTTCGATATGGCCGTTCTCTGCCAGCAGGCCAATAATCGCCTGTGCGGTGGTGGTTTTCCCTGAGCCGGATTCGCCGACCAGCGCCAGCACCTCCCCGGCGTTAATGGAAAACGATACGTTATGCACCACCGGTTTGCCGTCGTAGGCAATCGATACGTTTTCCAGTTCGAGAACCGGCGGAGCGTCATGCGTAAAAGTGGCCTGTGCGTTCATCGCGTTCTCCTGCGTAATGACTGGCTGATGCGGTTGGCGGAAAGCACCACTAAAACCACCACCACGCCGGGGAAGGTGGTCAGCCACCAGGCGGTGGAAATGTAATTGCGGCCTTCGGCAATCAGTAAACCCCATTCCGGTGTCGGCGGTGGCGTGCCATAACCGAGAAAACTCAGGGTGGAAATCGCCAGAATCGCGCTGCCAAACTGCAACGCCGAGAAGGCGATCACTGAGGTCAGCGAGTTGGGCAAAATGTGTCGCCACAAAACAGCGAAGAAGGAACCGCCGCTGCCGTACGCGGCTTCGACGTAATCGCTGTGACGTACCAGCACCACTTCGGCACGTGCCAGGCGGGCGAAGTTGGCAACCGACGTCACACCGACGGCAATCGCTGCGTGCACCGTGCCGAAGCCGAGCAGAATAATCACGCTCAGTGACAACAGCAGGCCGGGAATTGACAGCAATACGTCATTGATGCGCATGACAATGGCATCCACCAGACCGCCGCTGGCACCCGCCGCCAGCCCTAGCGCGGTGCCGAACACCAGCCCGAGCGCCACCGCGACCAGTGCACCGGAAAGGGAATGCGATGCGCCATACACAATGCGTGCGTACACATCGCGGCCGAGCTGATCCGTGCCCAGCCAGTGTCCGGCCTGCGGCGCCAGACGCTGCGCACCGGCAATCCCTTCGGTACCGCTGTAATCCGTAAATAAGCCGGGGGCAATCGCCCACAAAATGACGGTTGCCATCACCAGCCAGGCGAGAATTAACCCCGGTTGCAGGCGGGCAGGTTTCCAGCGGCGGCGCTGTGTTACCGGTAACGACAGAATGCTTTTGCCAAGCGGTAAGCTGCTCATGCGGTGGCTCCTCCTGAATGTTTAGAGGCAAAGGTTTTAAGGCGCGGGTCGAGCAGCGGATACAGCAAATCGACCAGTAAATTGATGCCAACAAAGGCGGCGGCGGAAATCACCACAATCGCCTGCAACACGGCGACATCCTGATTATTCACTGCCTGCTGGGTCAGTTGCCCGAGGCCGTTAAGACCGAAGACGGTTTCGGTGATCAGCGCTCCGGCAATCAGTTCGCCAAACAACAAACCGGCAATGGTCAGCGCCGGAAGCAGGGCGTTGCGCGCCACATGACGCCACAACACGCCGCTGCGGCTGGCACCTTTGGCGCGGGCGACGGCGACAAACGGCTGGGTTTGCACCTGATCAATACTGCGGATGAGGATCTGCGCCAGCGGCGCGGAAATCGGTACCGCCAGGGTGATAACCGGCAGAATCAGCCCGACCCATTCACCCGGATTAATCACCGGGATCCAGCGCAGATGGAACGAGAAAAACTGAATCAGCGCGATGCCCAGCCAGAAAGGTCGGGATGGAAATAAACAGCGACGGCAGCGCCTGTAAGGCATTTTTCAGCCAGCCGAAATGCAGCAAGCTGGAGAGAAATGCCAGCGCAAAAGCCACCACGGCGGCCAGAGCAAAACCCATCAGCGCCAGACGCAGTGTCGGCGGAAAGTTACTGCTGAGTAATTCGGTGACCGGTACGCCAGCCTGAATCGAGTAACCCAGATCCCCGCGCAGAAAATTGCCCAGCGTATGCAGATATTGTTGCCAGACCGGCACATCCGCGCCGTAAGCGGCACGCATATCGGCGATTTGTGCCGGGCTTAATCCCATGTCCGGGTTCTGGAATTTAATCAGAATCGCGTCGCCGGGCAGCACCTGCAACAGGATGAAGGAGACGGTAAACGCCGCCCACAACACCAGCAAAGCCTGCCCGAATCGACCGCTAACGTATCGGCTCATGATTTACTCCCCGTCAGTTAATGCTTTTCCAGCCAGGCGCCGTAGAAGCTCGGACGCCCGACCGCTTCAAAGCTTACGCCTTTGAAATACGGCGCACCGGCAAACACCTGCGGCTCTTCGAAAATCGGAATGACATACGCCTGATCGAGCAGGTAGTTCTGCACGTCACCGGTCAGTTCAAGCCGTTTTTTCGGATCGACTTCGGCAGAAATCGCGGTCAGCAGATCGTTAAGTTTGTCGTCACGGAAGCTTTTCACCTTGCTGCTCAGGCCGCCTTTTTGCAGCAGCGCATCGCGGTTGGTCGGGTAGAAGGAGCTTTTGATGACGTCCGGATCGGCGCGTCCGACTTCCACCACGTTAGCCGGGGTTTTCTCCGGATCGAGGTTATCCGCCACACGGCTGCCCGCGTCGCCCGCCAGAATATTCAGCTTCGCGCCGACCTGGCTCCATTGCTGGGAAACCAGTTGCAACACCTCTTTGTTCTGCGGCTGTGGCAGCGATTCATAAATAGTCAGTGACAGCGTTTTGCCGTCTTTCTGGCGTATGCCGTCCGGGCCTGGTTTCCAGCCCGCCTCATCAAGCAGCTTTTTGGACAGCGTCGGGTCGTAGGTCAGTTTGTGGCTCAGATCGACATAACCGGCTGCCGTTTTGGCAATCACCGAAGTGGCCTGCGGATAGTTTGGTGAGAACAGCGTATCGACCACCTGTTTGCTGTTGGTGGCGTGCAGCAGCGCCTGACGCACTTTCAGATCCGATACCAGTGCGTTGTCCGGACGGAACGAAATGCTGTCGTTAACGCCTTTGGTCGGCGCGGCATAAAGCGGGAAGCTCTGGTCTTTGGCCTGTTTCTCGTCATACGCCTGAACCTGACGGATGAAATCAGCCTGACCCGCCAGCAGTGCGCCGATACGCACGCTGTCTTCACCGGTCACGATCACTTTGATGCCGTCGAGATTCGCGCGACCCTGCTGTTTAAGGTTTTTCGGCCCCCAGTTGTAATCCTTGCGGGCAGTCAGATCGACTTCACGCCCCAGCGTTTCTTTGCTGACCACAAACGGGCCGGAACCGATGATGTGCGTGGCGTCGCCCAGCGCATCAAAATTACGATCCAGCGTGCTCAGCGACACCAGACCGGAGCCAATGGTTGCCGTGCCCTGCAGGAATCCCGGCGAGGATTTTTTGAAATAGAACTTCACGGTCAGCGGATCAACCACTTCGCTGTGGTCATAATTGTTGATGACTTCGGAAACCGGCAGGTGATGCTCTTTGTTGCCCAGACCGTAAGTATCAAAGTTTTTGGCGACCGCGTTGGCATCGAGCGGCGTGCCGTCGGAGAAGGTCACGCCCGGACGCAGTTTAAAGGTGTATTCGGTTTTATCTGCGTTGAATGACCAGGATTCAGCAATCCAGGGTTCAATCTCCAGCGTCTTCGGATTCTGGTAAGTCAGTTTGTCGGTGATCTGATTGAGTATGCCGCCGTTCGGGTAGAAGCCACCTGCGGGCGGATACAGGTTGGTGTGCGCCTGCTGTTCAAGATAAATCAGCGTGCCGCCCTGAACCGGTGTGCCGTCGGCGGCGATGGCAGAAAACGTGCTGGTGAGAAGTGCCCCTAAAGCCAGTGCGCGGGTCACCGCGTTAATCCGGCGAATGTTCTTCATCGTTAAACCCTTTTTCTTATTGGTCATGGTGACAGGTGATGACTTTGGCGTGCTTAGAACCAAAGTGCTGAGCCCATAACAAACCAATTTAAGAGGGAGGTGAACGAAGGAATTTTGCAATCGTTAGCTGGAAACGGCATTAGGGAGAATGTGCGGGAGGCAGAAAGAAAAAAACCAGCGGCTAATCCGGACGGGTGGACCGGCTAACCGCTGGCGATCATCAAAAATGATGAGCTAAGGAGAAACTGAGGTCGTCAGTGATCTTTTAATGCAGCTTCTGTGCCAGCTTTTATTTCAGGCTGAATTTTTGCCTGTTTGCTGCGACTCAGGAAGGCATTGAGCAAAATGGCACCAAACGTGGCTGTGCCGATGCCGCCCATGCTGAAGCCGCCCAGGCTCAGGGTAAAGTTGCCTGCGCCCAGTACCAGCGTGACTGCCACCATGATCAAATTTCCGTTAAGTCCCAGATCCACCTGGTTTTGTACCCAGATGCGGGCACCTGCCACAGCAATCAGTCCGAACACCACAATCGATGCGCCGCCGAGTACCGGCCCCGGAATGGTGTGGATCAGTGCACCAAACTTGGGCGAGAAGCCCAACACAATGGCAACAATCGCCGCAGCAACAAAAATCAGCGTGGAGTAAATCTTGGTGACCGCCATCACGCCGATGTTTTCGGCATAAGTCGTGACACCGGTGCCGCCCGCCGAGGCGGAAAGTAAGGTTGCCAGACCGTCACCGACAAACGCGCGGCCCATGTACGGGTCGAGATTTTTGCCGGTCATACCGGCCACGGCTTTAATGTGGCCCAGGTTTTCCGCCACCAGAATCACCGCCACTGGCGCAATCATCAGCATGGCGTGAGAACTGAACACCGGCGTGGTGATGGCCGGGATGCCAAACCACGGCGCCTGTGCCACAGCGCTGAAATCTACCGGTGTGCCCAGCCCGAGGCCGTTGGTAATGACCATGTAAATCAGGTACGCCGCCACCAGACCGAGCAACAATAACAGGCGCTGCACCAGGCCGCGGGTGAACACCGCCACCGAGCCGATACACAGCACGGTCATTACCGCCATCCAGCTGTCAAATGAAGAGGCCGACACGCTGTTAATGGCAATCGGCGCGAGGTTCAGACCAATTGCCATCACCACCGCACCGGTGACGACCGGCGGCATCAGACGTTCAATCCAGCGCGTACCCGCCGCCATCACCACAAAACCGATCAATGTATAAATCACGCCGCAGGCAATAATGCCCCCCAGCGCCACGCCGATATTCGGGTTCGCGCCGTGGCCGCTGTAGCCGGTCACAGCGATCACCAGCCCGACAAACGCGGCGCTGGAACCGAGATAACTGGGTACGCGTCCGCCGACCACCAGGAAGAACAGCAGGGTGCCGACGCCCGACATCAAAATCGCCATGTTGGCATCAAAACCCATCAGCAATGGCATTAACACGGTGGCACCAAACATCGCCACCGTATGTTGCAGCCCCATGATTACTGTCGATCCGAACGGCAGCCGTTCATCCGGTGCGATCACTGCGCCATCCAGATTGCCTTCTCTTTTACGCCATTGTGGAAACCAGGTATTTGCCATGCACGACCCTTACTAAGTTGAGGATTGAGTTATCAGGCTATCTGACGCATCAGCGGGTGATAGCGCCGGTCGAAATACACCAGTCCGTGGCTGTCGTCGTTGCGTCGTAACGCAACGGCTTCACAAAACAAAATGTCGTGGGTGCCGACGCTGGTGATTTGCGTGACTTTGCAGTCAAACGACACCAGCGCGTCGGTGAGGATCGGCGAGCCGGTGGCGAGGCGTTCCCACTCAGCGGCTTCAAAGCGTTGCTCCGTCGGCGTTTTTCCACCGAATAAATTGGACAGTGACTCATGGCAATCAGCCAGCGTGTTAACGCACAGCACCTGATTCTCTTTGAAGACCGGATACACCGACGCTGAGCGGTTCAGGCAGACCAGCAATGTCGGCGGCGAATCGGTGACGCTGCATACGGCGGAGGCGGTGAAACCTGCACGTCCGCCGGGGCCGTCGGTGGTGATGATGTTGACGGCTGAGCCGAGGCGCGCCATCGCATCGCGGTACTCTTGTTTCTCAACGGCGGCTTGTTTCTCAACGGCAGCGTGTTTCTCAACGGCGGCTTGTTTCTCAACGGCAGCGTGTTTTTCAACGGCAGCGTGTTTCTCGACGACTGGCATATCGGGAACAGGCAGTGTGGCGTTCAGGGTTGATGGCATGGTCGTGTCCTCAAATTTTTTCATTGATGCTTACAGCACGCGGCAGGCGCGGTCGAAATCAAGGCGCGGTGCACGCGGATACACTTTGCTGTGATCGCCGTAACCGATGTTGATCAGGAAATTAGATTTCCAGCCTTCCTGCGCCAGAAATGTTTCATCGACTCTGGCGTTGTCAAAACCGGACATCGGCCCGGTATCTAGCCCGAGGGAGCGGCAGGCCATGATCAGGTACGCGGCCTGCAAGCTGCTGTTGCGAAATGCCGTGTCGTGCGCCAGTTGCGGGCTGGAGGTGAACCACGAACGGGCATCGCCGGAGGGATACAGTTCCGTCAGCAGTTCGTAAAATTCCGGATCCCAGGCAATGATCGCCGTCACCGGCGCAGTCATGGTTTTTTTCAGATTGCCGCCCGAAAGCGCCGGAGCCAGTTTTTCTTTCGCCTCCGGACTCTGAATAAACACGATGCGCAGCGGGCTGCAGTTGGCTGAGGTCGGCCCCATGCGTGCCAGTTGGTAAATCGTTTTCAGTTGTTCACCGGTGACCGGTTTATCCAGCCAGCCGTTGTGTGTGCGGGCTTCGGTGAATAAGGTTGCCAGCGCGGTGGCGGTTAATGCTTCGGCCATGATGTCTCCGTGGGCAGGTGACCGGACGGCGTAGCGGACGCTTGCGATGAGTGCCGCAGCAGCCAGTCCAGTAAAATCGGGTTAAAGGTTTCCGGGTCGGTTACGCTCATGGCGTGGCCGCCGTACAGCATTTGCGTGTGTTCGCCGTTAGGCAGACGGGAAGCGAGATCGACCGAACGCGACCACGGCACCAGCAAATCGTCTTTACAACTGAAAGCCAGCGTCGGGGTGATCACTTGTCCAAGCGACGCCGTCAGGTCTGAATTCATCAGCGCCTGCAAACGGTGCAGCAGGTTTTCCATCCCCTGAAAATGCGCCACCTGATGCTGGCGCTCTTCCTGCAATAACGCGTCATGTTCAGAAAGCCAGTCACCCGGATACAGAAACAGCGGCTGCGCCTGCACGTAGGCATCGACCCCGCTGTTGAGCAGTAAATTCTGCCGCACTTCAAAGCAGCGCCGCGTCTGGCTGTCGAGCTTCGTCCAGCCGTTAATCACCACCAGACTTTGCAACAACGCCGGATAACGCAGGGCAAGATGCAGGCCGATAATGCCGCCGAGCGCGTGACCGACCAGATGACAGCGGCTGATATCCAGCCCGTTGAGCATACCCGCCAGTTCATCGGCCATGTCTTCCATCCGGTAACCGGCGGGCACCGTGCCCTGACTGACGCCGGTACCGTGCTGGTCATAGACCACCACGCGGAAATGCTCCGCGAGCATGGCCAGTTGCGGCTGCCAGAAACCACCGGAACCGCCGAGGCCGGAGGAAAGCACGACGGTTTCTGCATCAGCATTTTTCTTACCCAGTACCTTGTAATACATGCTGTTACCTCAGGGAGTTCAGGACAGGTTCCATCGCACGCATCATTTGCCGATATGGGCAATCGAGGCGATTTCGATCAGCGCATCCGGTTTCACCAGCCCGCACTGAATGCAGAACCGTGCCGGTTTTTCGCCCGGGAAGTATTCGGCGTAAACCTGATTTACTGCACCGTAGTTCGCCCAGTCGGTGATGAAAATTGAGTTCATGGTGACGTCATCCATTGTGCCGCCTGCGGTTTCGATCACATTTTTGATGATCTCCAGTACGTGGCGGGTTTGCGCCGCGGCATCACCGACATGCACGACGTTGTTGTCTTTATCAAACGGCAACGTGCCGGAAACATACACCACGCCATCGGCGAGGGTGCCCGGAACAAAAGGTGCCAGCGGAACGCCGCTGCCAGCCGGAATAATGGCGCTTTTAGGCATGGTTAATTGTCCTTTTCAGAAAGCGGTCAGGCCGCGTTTTGTTCAGTTTTGTAACCCACGGCGTCGCAGAAATTACGTACGCTGGAGACCCAGCCAAAGAAGGTTTCGATATTATAAATCGCCGCTTTTTGCGCGAATTCCGGCCCGGCCTGATGGGTGGCGTCTTCCAGTACCACACCGAAATATTCGAGGAAGAAGCCGTCACGCAGCGTAGATTCCACGCAGACGTTAGTGGCAATGCCGGTGAACACCAGATGGTGAATACCGTAGCTGCGCAGCAGGCTGTCGAGCTGAGTATTGAAGAAGCCGCTGTAGCGTGGTTTGGGCAGGACAATGTCGCCGGGCTGCGGCTGCAGTTCATCCACCAGGTCATAATCCCAGTCACCTTTCGCCAGCAGTTTGCCCATCAGTTCCGGGCGTTTACGCATGGTTTTCAGCGCATTGGATTTATGAAAGTTAGGCGAACCGGCACCGCCAGCTTCGACGTACTGGTTGTCCCAGCCGTTCTGGAAGAAAATCACTTTGATTCCGGCGGCGCGGGCAGCGGCAATCGCCACTTTGATATTGGCAATCACCGGCGCGGTGGCGGAGACATCAAACCCCGCCAGATCCAGATAACCGCCCTGTGAGGCGTAGGCGTTTTGCATATCCACCACAATCAGCGCCGTTTGCTGCGGCGTAAACGCAATGGCTTCAGGACGTGCTGTGAGGATCGTTTCCTCGCCGGTGTTGTGGGGCTCGCGGCGGACCACAGTTTGATTCTCAACAACGTTCATCATGCGACCTCTTTCTGCTCAGTGCCGATGTGCTGGCGGGTTTTCATGAGTGGCTGGATATAACGGCCAAAGTTTTCGATGCCTTCGACAAAATCGTCAAAGGTCAGCAGTACGCCGCCTGCGCCGGGCACGGTGTCGATTTCGTCAAGCATTCTGGCAACGCTGGCGTAAGAACCGACCAGTGTGCCCATGTTGATATTGACCGCCGAAGTCGGGTCAGCCATCTGGCGGACGTTGGTATCAGCGCCGGATTTGGTGTCTTTGCTGCTCTGGTCGGTGAGCCACGCGAGCGCTCGGCGTCAGCACCGGATTTATACAAATCCCATTTGGCGCGGGCAGCGGCGTCGGTTTCGTCGGCAATCACCATAAACAGGACATAAGAAGAAACGTCGCGCCCTTCGGCTTCGGCCGCCGTTTTCATGCGTGCGGCGGTCGGTGCAAAGGCGGTCGGTGTGTTAACGCCTTTGCCGAAGCAGAAGTTGAAATCGGCATGTTTGGCGGAGAACGCCATACCCGCATCGCTTTGTCCGGCGCAGATCACTTTCATTTCGCTCTGCGGGCGCGGACTGACGCGGCAGTCGTCCATTTTGAAGAATTCGCCGTCGAGTGTGCAGTGACCGGTGCCCCACAGGTCGCGCAGCACGCTGACGTATTCGGTCAGGTAATCATAGCGGCGGCTGAAATAGTCATCGCCCGGCCACATACCCATTTGCTCGTATTCCGGTTTCTGCCAGCCGGTGACGACGTTCACGCCGAAACGGCCGTTGGAAATGGAATCAATGGTGGCGGCCATGCGCGCCACAATCGCCGGAGGCATCACCAGCGTGGCGGCGGTGGCATAAAGCTGGATGCGGGAGGTCACGGCGGCCAGACCGGCCATCAGCGTGAACGACTCCATATTGTGTTCCCAGAATTCGGTTTTGCCACCGAAGCCGCGCAGTTTGATCATCGACAGCGCGAAATCAAAATGATAATGCTCCGCTTTCTGCACGATGGTTTTGTTCAGTTCGAAGGTCGGTTTGTACTGCGGCGCAGTTTCTGAAATTAACCAGCCGTTGTTGCCGATAGGAATGAATACACCGATTTTCATAGCTCACCTCGGTTGAAAATAAAATTACCAAAACAAGGGCTTGCGAAAATCTCTGCGCGGCTTGAGTGCGTCCTGCGGGTTCCGAATTGCACCGTGCTGAAATCTCCTGACGGGAAAGCTATTGCAAACGTGATGCCACTTTTAGAATGCGCAGTGTTATCAATGAGTTAAAAATGTGTTTCGTTTTCAGGTGGAGCAAATGGTCTGTTTCAGACCATCTGGTCAAAAATAACTGCACATCTATCAGGCAGGATTGAACAAAAATGGTGCAAATTTGTTAAGCGGATAACTCTTTGTGGTTAATGTTTATTGTCTTTGGTGTTACTTTCATCATCGACAGGCTTAGCGATAGTCGCTTGTACCTCCATTTGTTATGATTTCCGTCTTGCTGTTTGTCTCAGGGAGACATTGTGAAGCCATTGGTTGAACCTCCGTTGCCTCACGCCGGAGAGAAAAAATCCCGCCAGACGGCGGCGAAAGCGCCGACGCGACGCTCGCGGGCCGTCGCCGCCAAACGCAGCAATATCATGGCGGCGGCGCTGGAGTTCTTTTCGTTGTACGGCATGCATGGCACCAGTCTGGATCAGGTTGCCGAGCGCGCCGACGTGTCCAAAACCAATCTGCTGTATTACTTCCCGTCGAAAGAAGATTTGTATATCGCGGTGCTCAAAGGGTTGCTGGATATCTGGCTGGCGCCGCTGAAAGCGTTGCAGTCGGATCAACATCCGCTGGAAGCTATCCGGGAATATATCCGCCTGAAGCTGTGCGTTTCGCGCGATCACCCGCAGGCATCAAAGCTGTTTTGTCTGGAGATGGTGCAGGGCGCGCCGCTGCTGAAACAGGAACTGGGCGGTAGCCTGAAAACGCTGGTGGAAGATAAATCGGATGTGATACGCGGCTGGATTAAAGCAGAACTGATCGCACCTGTTGACCCGATGCAACTGATATTTATGCTGTGGGCGACCACGCAGCATTACGCCGATTTCGGCGTGCAGGTCGAAGCCATCACCGGCAAAACGCTCAGTGATCCTGAGTTCTTTGAACAAACGGTGAGTAACGTGCAGCGCATTATTACCGAAGGCATTCAGCTTCGGGTTTGAGAGGGCAGAATGGATTCGGTTTCACAATTAGTTCTTGGCGCTGCGGTCGGCATTGCGGTGATGGGCAAACGGGTGCCGGTGTGGAAATCTGCACTGGCTGGCGCGGTATGCGGAACCTTGCCCGATCTGGATGTGTTTTACGATCACGGTGACGCCATCAGCAATATGACCCTGCATCGCACCGAAAGCCATGCGCTGTTTTATCTGACGCTGGTTTCGCCGCTGATTGCCTGGCTGATGGCAAAATTGCTCAGCGGCGGGCAGCATTTCAAACGCTGGTGGGGCGCGGTCTGGCTGGCACTGATCACTCATCCGTTGCTGGATCTGATGACGGTGTACGGCACGCAGCTCGGATTGCCATTCACAAACTATCCGTTTGCGGTCGGCAGCATTTTCATCGTCGATCCGCTTTATACCTTACCGCTGATCATCGGCGTCGGGCTGGCGCTGTACCGCGAGCAACAGCGTGGGATCATGTGGAATAACGTGCTGCTGGGCGTGAGTTGTTTATATCTGGCCTGTACCGCCTTCGAGCAACATCAGGTGACGCGGCATGTGGGCGAGGAATTACAACGCCAGAACATCGAAAGCACACAGATTCTGGTCACGCCGACCCCGCTCAATTCGCTGGTGTGGCGTGTGGTGGTGATGAGTAAAGACAGTTACGGCGAAGGGTTTACCTCGCTGCTGCATCCGGATTCGCCGATCCGTTTCCGCTTCTATCCGCGCGGCGAAGCGTTGTATGAAGCACACAAAGATAATGCCTTTCTGGCGCGTGTCGCCTGGTTCAGCCACGGCTTTTTCAGCGTAAAAGAGCAGGGCGGCCATATTCTGGTCAGCGATTTACGTATGGGGCAGGAACCGGATTACACCTTTGTGTTCGATCTCGGCGAGATGAAAGCCGGTGCACCGCCAGAACTGCCGGTGAAAGTGGCATCCGCCAGACCGTCGGCGGTGAAAATGTGGGATCAGTTTAGACAGGCGCTGGAAGTGGAGTAATCTGCAATAAAGCAAAAGGAGCCCGTGGGCTCCCCGGACTGAGGTGTTAGCATCAAAGTGTTGTCATAACGGTGGGAAGTGTTTGCCTGCATTGACTCTCGCAGACAAACACCGGAGATCCGACCGTTAATTAACTCTCACGTGGCGGAATGTCATCATCGACAAAACCGATAAGAGATAAGGCCTGCTGAATTTCAGGGCAGGTCATAAAATAGCGCCATAACAATCCACTACGATGGTTTTCAATCATGCCAATGATTGGCCCCTGGTCGATGGCCAGATATCCATCGGAATACCAGTTTTTGGAAAGATTAACACCATCAATAAACCCGCATTTCTCTGTCCACAGCGCATTTCCCAGGTCGTCATAAAAATGGCGCAGCGCTGCCATCGACGCTTCAGGTAAATAAGGTAAGTCACATAGTGCAGCGGTAAGGGTAATCGTGCCGTCATCAGACGTTGGATCATGACTTGCATAACCTGCAGGCCCGTAACCCGATGTCAGTCCCCAGTAATTTTCTGCATAGCCGTTAAATCCGCCAGGATTATCGATACTGTAAGCCTGCTGGATCTGGCTTTGCGCTTCACCCTGCTGGAAATAATTCACGTTATTGGCACTGTCCCGCAGGTTACGCGGGTCAAAACCGAGGAACGAGTAGTGCATAAAGAACATCGGGCCGCCCATCGTCGGGCCGATCGGCAACGTGATGTCGTAATAGACTTTGTTTTTGTTGTTATAACTTCCCTGTGACCAGCCACTTTTCCAGAGTGCCGGGTCGATGGCATGCGTCGGAGAAGCGATAGCCAAAAGATAGGTTATCATCGCCTCATTCCAGCCGGTGATTTTCATCCCCATGGTGAACTGCAAATCTTTATCGATATGCCAGTACAGGCTGTTGCTGTTATTGGTGAAGTAGTTCCAGTCAATGTCATGCCAGAGGGCGTTGATTTTGTCCGTCAGCGCAGTGTCGTTAAAATACTGACGCGCTGTTAACAAGCCCTGCACCATATACGACGTTTCCACCAGATCGGCACCGTTATCATCGGAACCAAACGGAATGGTCGCACCCGTGCTGCCGTTAATCCAGTGCGGCCAGGCCCCTTTGTAGCGCGTGGTCGGCCCGCCAAGGAAATCGACCATTTTGTTAATGCGGTCGTAGCCATCCTCACGACTGATGAAACCGCGCTCAATCGCCACTAAAATCCCCATGATGCCAAAGCCGCTCCCCCCAATCGCAATGGGTTCATCAGGCCCGGCATCGCTGTTGCGATATAACCGCTCAAAAGCCAGACCGCTGGTCGGGTGTGCGTAGTCCCAGAAATAGCGCAGCGTGGTTTGCTGTACTTTATCAAGCAACTGCTCGTCATCGAGGGATGGATAAACTGCCGCGTTGACGGCCGCAAGTTGTTGAGAAACAATCGGATCCAGTTCCCCGAAACGGTTGATGCGAATATCCATACAGGCCACGCCATCACGGGCAGCTACGTCTTTCACCCATTGGGCGAGCGCGTCGGTATCGTAATGTTTACCGGTATCGCTTGAACCCATTGCGCCCCAGCCCGCATTCACCGCCTGGTTACCGAGTGCTATCCAGCGGAACCACTGATGATAGCCGTCGTTGCTGTCCCAGCGTGTGTCCGGCAGGTCAGTCATCACATAGTTGCCTTCGGCATTTTTCGAGCCGTAGGATTCACCCGCTGAGTAATCCGTGTAAGTCAGGGTATGAACACCAATCCCGGTGACAATTCGGTCCGGATTCCCCGCCCGCGAGCCGTCCACCACGTCATTGATATTGTAGGGCTGGCTCATGTCGGTGTAGTTATTCCACATGCCATCGAACCACCAGCCTGCTAACAAATCACCGTAGCGTTCACCAAACTCTCTTACCACCGCGTAATTCATGCGCGTGGTTTCTGACGTGATAACGTTGTCAAACGGGGAGCATTCGTACAGATGCGGGACCAGCATGTCACCCCAGCGATCCGGCGAGTGCTGATTCGCGTCATCATCGTAATAGACCAGGCTGGCTTTAGCAGGCGCGTAACCCATCATGTACAACATCAGTTTGATATCGTATTTCGCCAGTTCCTGAGCCATTTCCAGCGGCAAATCACGAATGGCGCTGCGCACGCCAGGTTCAATATCCAGAATGGCGTCATGAGTTTTATTCGGGCCAAGGTTATATCCGGCATGTTGATCCATCGTCAGCAGAACAAATCCTGCCCCCGTTTCGCTGACGGCTTTGGCATAAGCCTGCACGTCAAAAGTACTGAGGAAATCGTCCCAGCTTTCGCCCGGCTGCCATTTCTCATCTTGCGGAATATCCGATGAGAGATTGAGATAGTTAGGCAGGAAATGGTGCGATACGCCGTAGTGCGCATTGCGGAACCAGTCGGTTCGCGGGTTGCCACTTCGCGCAACGACAGGCCCGACAATCACAGATTGTGACTCACCAAAGCACAGGCGTTCATTGCGCGGTGTAACCGTGACACGAATGTATTTCCCGTTGTGCTCAGGCAACAGCATCATTGTGCGGGTATGCAACCCGTTGATGGTACTGAATGGGCCAGTCGTACTGCCCGCCACTTCCCACAGGTATTCACTGCCATTTTCTGCAAAACCGCCGGGGTCAGTAAAAAGATAATCCGGGCGTAAAATTTCGCGCGTCAGTAACGAACCGTTTAACACCAGTGACGAGAGGGAAGGGGCAGCTATCGTGGTCGGTTCCAGCGAGAAATCCGCATCGACAGGCAACTCCCGATAACGCACGGTGAAGATGATATTTTGTTCAACCGCCGCAAGTTCGAGTGGCGTGAAAGAGAGTGTTGCCGTATTGCTTGCCGCATCCCACACAAAACCAGTTATTGGCAAACCCACGCGCATTTCACTGTTCACTTTGAGGTGTGTCCGGAAATCACTCAGCACAGGCTCGACAGATTGCGGGTGAACAAACGCAGCTTTCAGCGTGCCGTTACTCGCCTGAAGGTTGAAGTTCGTGTCGGCCAGTTGACGATAATGCCCGCTCAACGTTTGCGGGCTTATCTGTGAATCAAAGAATTTAACTTCATCAATGATACCGTCGAAAGCATCCGTCACCGCGCCGTTGGTATCCAGCCGTCCGCCCACTTTCACCGAAGTGGTGACGTTCGTTTGCACCACGTTACTGCCGCCTGTCATCGCCATATTGCCGTTAACGGCCAGGGCATATTCATCACCCTGGCGCAAAATGGCGACGTGGGTCCAGGCATTCAGCGGAATAAAAGACTTGGTTTTTAAAGTAAATGAGGTGCTGTTGGTATCATTCGACATCGTGCAAACCAGCTGATTGTCCTGGGTATAAAGCTGCCAGCGCTGGTTGTTGTTATTGCGCGTATCCTGGCTGACGATCATGCTCATCGCTGTTGAACGCGGGTATATCCAGGCTTCCACGGTAAAGGCGGAATATTGCAAACAATCCAGCACGCCTAAATCAATATAACCCGGTTGCCCGCTGGCAAAATCGATACCATTGTTGAGCTTTGCCGTCACCAGCGAGGGGGCTTGCCCCTGGCTTATTGCACTACGTTGGTTATTAATGGTCTCTAAGAAAGCCCCGTCAGTTTCATCATCAAAGGTGTAGTAATACTTCATGCCCTGGTTGTAAGTAAACGTGGCCTGGATATCGGCAAAATCTTTCGTCAGGATCTCATTTTTAAATCCGTGGAAAGTCAGGGTATAGGGAATTCCAGTTTGTAAGTCAGGCACATTAAGTGTCAGTGTGGTTTTTAAATCATCCAGCGCGACACTTTGAATAACGCCACCATTATCCAGCACAGAGTTAGTGAGAGTTAACGCACTCGTTGAATCCAGAGCCTGGTTAAACGTCACCAGAATATTGTTATTACTGTCGGTAGTGGTTTCAACGATTTCAAGATCACCGGCATTGTAGACTTTTAATGCATCCAGATGTGCATAAGACCCCGAACGTT
Source organism: Rahnella sp. NRRL B-41462 (assembly GCF_003263525.1). NCBI lineage: Bacteria > Pseudomonadati > Pseudomonadota > Gammaproteobacteria > Enterobacterales > Yersiniaceae > Rahnella > Rahnella sp. NRRL B-41462. Next base: position 20,237 of record NZ_JYDF01000066.1, read on the forward strand.
TAATTCCCTGAATCGTGTGTGAACCAAACGGTAAATCTACCTTTTGATACAGAATATGGCTGTCCAGATGGGTGGAAGACCAGGTGCTTATTCTGCCCTGAGACACACCATCAATATAAATTTCAACATCACCCTGATCGCTACTGCTTTCGGCAATATAAGAAATACCGGTACCAATAAAGTTTAGTGTAAAGGTCGCAGAGTTATTACTCTGGGTATACGAGGTGGTGTGATAAAAGATACTTTGTGTACGGTTCGTGCTGTGCGTCCACTTACCGGCATATACAATGTCGCGACCGGGTCGTCATAAACCTGTTCCGCAGGAAGTGCAGTGTAGTTTAGCGTAAAGGTCTGGTTTTGAACGGTGGTGGTCAGAATCTGGTTGCTGATTTGGCTCAACGTGAGTGTGTAATCCGTTTGCGTGGTCAGCCCGGTAATGGTGAGGTCAGCAGTTTTTCGGTCATTGCTTAAAGTGACGGAGACAACGCTTGCTCCGTTGTTCAACTGATAATTTCCCGGTTCAGTTCCGCTTTGGCTATCCAGCGATTGATTGAACTGAAGCCGTGCTGTCCCTTCACTGCCTGCGCCTAAAAATTGCTCTACTTCAGCGGTAAGCGCGGCATCGTTATACACTTTAAGCTGATCAAGCAGCATCCAGGATCCGTTTTTTTTCACCCCTTTAAAAGTATGTTCTCCGGGCGATATGTCGGTAATATAATAAATAAGATCGCTGTACTGGCGCGTTGAAGTTTTGGTTGTTGCCGTACCGTGTAACACGCCATCAAGATAAAAATCTATTTCGCCCTGATCGGTATTTCCTTCGCTGTAATACCCAATGCCTGAACCGGTAAATGTGTATTCAAAATACTTACCGTTATCATACAGCGCCATACTTGCACCATCATCGCTGTATGCTCGTCCGGTATATCGGGTCCAGTTTCCGGTATAAATAATAGAGGGGTCATTATCCTGAATGATAATTTCTGGTTGTACATCTTGCTTTGCAGAACACATAATATAGACCTCACGCTAATCGACATTAAATTCAATTTAATGCTAACTAAGGTATGAGGCGGGCGTGTATCATAAATAATCACGCAGAGGAAATTATATTTTTTAGTGAATGTTTATGATTTAAATATTTAAATGAAAGTACCGCAAAGGATTTGCAGCGCCTTTATAATAAAAAAGAGATTAATAATTAATGAGAGAGAATTACTGAGGAGGATTTTTATGCTCCTCAGTAATTCAGGACACTGTGATTACCAAATACCTTTGGCAGTATATTCGTGCAATCAGGACTGGCGTCTGCGCAACCCGTAGCCAATCGCCAGAATCACAAACCACAGCGGCGTGACGAGTAACGCCTGACGGGTATCATCCTGCAAGGTCAGCAGTACCAGAACAAAAGCAAAGAATGCCATACAGACCCAGCACATCAGTTTGCCGAGCGGCATTTTGTAGATTGAAGCTTCGTGCAGTTGCGGACGTTGACGGCGGTAGACCAGATAAGAGCAGAGGATGATGGTCCAGACGAACATAAACAGAATCGCCGAAACGGTCGTGACCAGCGTGAAGACCGTCACCACATTCGGGATCAGGTAAATCAGCACCACACCGCCGAGCAGGCAGATGCAGGAAAATGTCAGGCCGTTCGACGGTACAGCGCGGGAAGAGAGCTTGCCGAACGCTTTCGGCGCATTGCCTTCCTGTGCCAGACCGAACAACATGCGACTGGTGGAGAATACGCCACTGTTGGCGGAAGAGGCCGCCGAAGTCAGCACTACAAAGTTGATAATGCTCGCCGCAGCCGGAAGACCGGCAAGTACGAACAGTTCAACGAACGGGCTTTTATCCGCCACCACATGGCTCCAGGGTGTCACCGACATAATCATGATCAGTGAGAACACATAGAACATGATGATGCGCAGCGGAATGGCGTTGATGGCGCGCGGCAGGGATTTCTGCGGATCTTTAGTTTCGGCGGCGGTGGTGCCCACCAGTTCGATACCGACAAACGCGAACACCGCTATCTGGAAACCGGCAAAGAAACCGCTCACGCCTTTCGGGAAGAACCCGCCATCATTCCACAGATTGCTGAAGGACGCGACGGTGCCGGTCGGCGTCTGGAAGTGCGTCAGCACCATCACCAGCCCGGCGATAATCAGCCCGACGATGGCGACGATTTTGATCATCGCGAACCAGAATTCCATCTCACCGAACATTTTCACAGTAGCGAGATTGAGGCTCAGCAGCACCAGCACGCAGAGCAGGGATGCGACCCATTGCGACAGTCCGGGGAACCAGAACTGTGCGTAAGCGGTGATAGCGACGACGTCGGCGATGCCGGTGACCACCCAGCAGAACCAGTAGGTCCAGCCGGTGAAATACCCGGCCCACGGGCCCAGCAGGTCGGCGGCAAAATCACTAAAAGATTTGTATTCGAGGTTGGACAGTAACAGTTCGCCCATCGCGCGCATGACGAAAAACAGCATAAAGCCGATGATCATGTAGACGAAGATGATGGACGGACCGGCGAGGCTGATGGTTTTGCCTGAGCCCATAAACAGGCCGGTACCGATCGCGCCGCCAATGGCAATGAGCTGGATATGACGGTTGGAAAGATTTCGCCGCAAACCTTCAGCGTTCTCTTCCCCAGGCTGGACGAGGATTTTTGACTCTTCTTGCATGTTGTATTGATTCCTGTTTTTTGCTTTTTGCGTATGAACTCCGCCATATCGCATTCATTTACGTCAATTTTTTGAGCTCTGAGTGGCCCTTTGGTCACCACGACCGGAACGACAGCGTGCGTGAACGTTGTAATAGTAATGTTAAGTGCGCATTTATTATAACTGGCATGAAAAATGCCAACGGAAAAAATGTATCGTAATTTTTACATCGTGGATAACTGAGTGTTAATTAATCAAGTCTCTTCAGAGACGGTGGGAATAATAGCGTTTTTAAGAGTGATGAGCTTCACAAATATTAATGAAAATAACGGCAAAAAAGTGAGGGTAAGCGTTTGACATCATCCTTGCAGAGGAGAATAATCCGTCCCGTTGGGTCGTTAGCTCAGTCGGTAGAGCAGTTGACTCTTAATCAATTGGTCGGCGGTTCGAACCCGCCACGACCCACCAACAAATGATTAATCAATGCATTAAGCTCCTTCTGCTTTTATTTCCCTTCTTCTTTAATCCGTCAGTTCCTCTGTTTTATGCACTGCTAATAAAGTCATCGCCTGTCGGGAAATAAACCTCAACGGTTTGTCGTTTATTTACGCAATCTGGCAGGAATATTTTTATGGCATATAAAGATGAGCGGAAGGAAGAAATACAGGGAATAGCTGTCAGGCCCCGGTTTGAGGCCAAAACAGTGTTAAGTGCAGGAATGCATCAATACATAATGGTGGTATTGGGTGCATTGCCATTTTTGAGTTGTTTTTGTACACGCATGCACAGGCTGAAGATCAGCAGATGAACGTGCGTGATAAATGTGCTTTCTTCGGTGAACCGGTCACTGCGCAAGACGACCGTCTCCGAACGATTCTGTTTGGCAACCAGTAACTCAATCCCTTTGTCGCGGAATTCGTCTTCGTAGGCTTTAACGATCCCTGCGGGGGCGATTAATGTGTAGCTGTACATAGTGATTCCTGAAACTGAGTTGAACGACTGATCGGATAAATCCTAACAAGAATATCAAATACCAGTGGAGGACTATTAGCAATTCGGGTGATGTTTTTTTGTACTAACGTCACAGATTTAGATGACTTTTTTACGCTTGCGGACACTCCGTACCCGCTCCCACCGGTTTTTTGTTGCCCGCTGCGCGCACACTGCTATCATTCGTGCATAAACTCAGGGAGATAACGATGAAAAAAACACTGGTGGCCTTGGCTGCTTTATTTTTAGCCGGGTGTGCGGCCAATCCTTATGAACCGACGCTGCAGGTCAAGTCATCTTTCGCTAACGCCAGCTCGGCAGCGCCGGCAGGGCAGACCCACATCCGTTTACACCGTTTAGATCAGTGGTCAGTCGTGCCGTTTGAGAAAACCTGTCCGCTGATAGTGTTTTTAGACGGACAAACCGTGGCTTCCCTGCATTTTAATCAGTACGTGGATTTGAATGTGCCGAACGGGATGCGCACTATTGATGTTCGCATTGCCTGCGCGCTGACCAAGACATCAGGTTCGATTACCGTTGATGCGAATGGTAAAAGTATCAGTCTGGAAACGGATCGCAGCTTCTTCGGAACCTACAATATCCGGCCGGAAGGCAGCGGCAATAAATAACAAAATGAATAAACCCGCAGAATGCGGGTTTTTTTATGATCATTTTCTTTTTGTCCGTTTTGCGAGGGTGACTGTCAGTTAGTCAGGCGCAGGAAGTTATCGTTTGCGTACTATGGATTTAACGGAACATAACCGCTGCCCAATGATAAAAGGAGAATCGTATGTTAAACGACCCGTCGCAAAAATATCGCCCCTTCCCGCAGGTGAATTTACCCGATCGCCAGTGGCCAGGAAATGTGCTCTGTAAAGCGCCGCAATGGTGTTCAAGTGATTTGCGTGACGGCAATCAGGCGCTTGCAGAACCCATGGATAATGCCCGTAAGCGTCAGTTTTTTGATTTGCTGGTGAAGTGTGGTTTTAAGCAGATTGAGGTGGCGTTTCCCTCGGCTTCACAAACCGATTTTGATTTTGTCCGCAGCCTGATTGAAGAGAAGCTCATCCCGGATGATGTGGTGATTCAGGTGCTGACGCCTTCGCGGCCGGATCTGATTGCCCGCACCTTTGAGGCACTCAAAGATGTGCCGCGTGCCATTGTGCATTTATATAACGCCACTGCGCCTGTGTTCCGTGAAGTGGTATTTAATCAGGATCAGGCCGCAACGCGTGAGCTGGCGGTTCGCGGCGCTCAGCAAATTCGTCAGTTGTGCGGACAATATTCGCAGACTGAATGGACGTTTGAGTATTCACCGGAAACCTTCTGCTTCACTGAACTGGAGTTTGCGCTGGAAGTGTGTGAAGCCGTGGCGGATGTCTGGAAACCGGGCAATGAAAGGCCGATGATCATTAATTTACCGGCAACAGTAGAAGTCAGCACACCGAATGTTTATGCCGACCAGATTGAATGGTTCTGCCGTCATTTCAGCCACCGCGAACAGGTTTCCATCAGCGTTCATCCGCACAATGACCGCGGAACCGGTGTGGCCTGTGCTGAGCTGGCGATGCTGGCCGGTGCCGACCGTGTGGAAGGATGTCTTTTTGGTAACGGTGAACGCACCGGCAACGTGGATATTGTGACGCTGGCGCTGAACCTTTACACGCAGGGCATCTCGCCGCAGCTGGATTTCAGCAATTTGCAGACGATTGTCGAGGCGGTGGAGGAATGTAACCAGTTACCGGTGCATCCGCGCCATCCGTATGCCGGTGAACTGGTGTTTACGGCATTTTCGGGCTCGCATCAGGACGCCATCAAAAAAGGGTTTGCTGCACAGAAAACATCAGAGAGCACGGTCTGGCGCGTGCCGTATCTGCCGTTAGATCCTGCGGATGTCGGTTGCAGTTATGAAGCGGTGATCCGCGTGAACAGCCAGTCCGGGAAAAGCGGGGCGGCCTGGTTGCTGGAACAGAATCACGGGCTGAAATTGCCGCGCGGTTTGCAAATTGATTTCAGTAAAGCGGTGCAGCGTGAAACCGATACGCATGGCAAGGAAATGAGCACCAGCGATATCTGGCGACTGTTCCGGCAGCGTTACGGGTTAACCGATCTGCCCGTGGTGAAATTGCTCAGTTATGACATCCGCAGCGATGAGCAAAACGTCTGCCATTTCAGTGCGCGGATCCGCTATCGTAATGAAGAACAACATATTACGGGTAGCGGTAACGGTTTGCTGTCCGGTGCAGCGGATGCATTGCGTCGCAGTTACGATGTGCTCCTGGAAATCGGCGATTATCATGAACATACGCTGGGACATCAGAGCCACAGTCGCGCGGTGGCGTATCTGAGCTGTCGGGGGGCGGTTGGGCGAAACGTGTTATGGCGTGGGGATTGACAGCGATGTGTCCAGTGCTTCATTGCAGGCACTGTTCAATGCAGCCAGCGCCATTATGACTGATTAAAATATTCGCTGGGTGAGACGCCAAGCGACCGGCGAAACATCGCACTGAAGGCACTCGGGCTGTCGTAGCCGAGTGCCAGCGCCACATCAATAACTGAAACGCCAACGGCAAGCTGGTTCAGTGCTTCGAGCAATTTTGCCTGGCGAACCCAGTCACTGAAACGTAATCCCGTTTCACGCTGGAAACGGCGTGAGAGCGTTCGGCTGCTGATATTCAGACGTTGCGCGACATCTTCCAGTTCCCACGTTGAACAAAGATCTGCACGAATTTGCTGGCAAAGCCCGCTCAGCTCCGGCTCGTTGGGTTCCGGCAGATAAAGAGGCAGTGTCGGCAACAGACGCAGTTCATCAAGCAATAATTCCATGATGCGTTCATCGCGCCCGCCGGGCAGATAATCGGCCGGAATAGTCAGCGAGGCCAAAATCAGTTCACGCAGCAGCGGAGAAATCTGCACTACCTGACATTGCGCAGGTAAGTCAGCACGGGCGAGGGGATCGACAAACAGCGTGCGGGCCTTTACACCGCCGATAAAACGCAGACTGTGTTCAACTTCTGCAGGCAGCCAGACCCCGCGCCCGGGCGGCACCATCCAGGTGCCGAGCGACGTATGCACTTCTACAATACCGGATAGCGTATGAATCAGTTGTGAGCAGTTGTGACTGTGGGCTGGCTCGCTGTCACCATGTTGATAATCAATAGCCAGAGGCGCAAGCACCTGATGCGGGGCAAGGAAGTTGTGATGCATTGATCAATGATTTTTCTGTTTTTTGGCGTCTTCTACGGCTTGTTTGGCTTCTTCTGCCGCTTTTTCAATTTCTTGTTCCGTCAGTTGTTCAGAAACTTCAAACAGTTCTCCCAGCCCGTCACTGACATGGACTTCGTCGGCTTTGCTTTTGTTTTCTTTATTCTTTTCGTCGCTCATGCTTATGTCCTCATTGAATGAATGCAGGGCATGATTATAGCAGACATTGCGGGGAATAACCGGGCGGAGAGAGGCAGAGCCTGTCAGGGTGACAGACTCTGAAATAGCATTACTGACGGTAAGCAAACTTGATTTGCTGCAGGGAATTTTTGAACACGGCAGCCTGCTGTTCGTCTTCCATCTGCGCGACAAAACGCTCCATGTTCAGCATCACTTTACCTGCATCAGCCTGGCCAATCGCTTTGAGGATCAGGGTCAGGGTGGCTTTCAGGCAGGCAACTTCTGTTGCCAGTGTTTCAACGTTTGCTTCAGTCGTAAAATCGCAATTACTCATTATTTGTATCCCCTCAGGCAAGCTGTCAGGCAGCGCACCGAATTCTGAACAGGTGAAAAGTGGCCGCATTTTAGCATAGTTGGCACGTTTTAGGGCAAGGCCAGAATGGCCGCTTAAAACGGGAGGTTAAGCGTCTGCATATAGTGTTTCCGGACAATGAGTAAAGAATACTAAACGTAATGGGGGATTGAGAATTTTTCATCTTTATGTGCAGACTTATTCATATAAGCCATCATCAATTCGTGCGATCGCAAATAATAATTGGATATATCATAGATATATGAAGTGACAGTGCTGACGCTTAAATAGCCAGCATGGCGTAAAGAGAGTTTCAGATATGAGTAAGGGCCTGGAGTTATTTACTTACCGCTTAAAAGAGACCGCAGATTTTTCTGCTTGATCTTTGATTAGACACGTATTTTTAATAATTTATTAATACAGTTGGTGGTACTTCTCATTTACATTCAGCAAAGTAGTTTTTTGCAGACATTCCTTGGTCAGGAACGTCTGATAGAGTAAAATACGCGGGCTATAATAAATAACTGTGTCTTTCTGCTTTAAAAATACTACCGATGAGCGGTAGTGGGGCGAGTTAGTTGATATTGGCCTCTTATTTGCCACCTTCTCTTCATTTATAAGCTGTCTGAGAGCAAATTTTTAATGTTCGATACGTAGGTTTACGTAAGACAAGCGTGAAGTCCCTGACGGTGTGTTGCCCTTATTTTTTGGAGAATTCTCTTTGATAAGCGTTCTTCTTGTTGATGACCACGAACTGGTGCGCGCAGGGATCCGACGCATTCTTGAAGATATCAAAGGCATCAAAGTTGTTGGTGAGGCGCAATGCGGTGAAGATGCCGTCAAATGGTGTCGCACCAATGACGTTGATATTGTCCTGATGGATATGAACATGCCAGGTATTGGCGGGCTTGAAGCGACCAAGAAAATTGTCCGCTTTTCGCCAGATATCAAGATCATCATGTTAACGATCTATACTGAAAACCCGCTACCGGCCAAAGTGATGCAGGCGGGGGCTTCCGGTTACCTGAGCAAAGGCGCAGCTCCACAGGAAGTGGTCAATGCTATCCGTCTGGTTGATTCGGGTCAGCGTTATATTGCCTCCGACATTGCTCAGCAAATGGCACTGAGCCAGATTGAACCACAATCTGAAACGCCTTTTGATTCCTTATCCGAGCGTGAACTGCAGATCATGCTGATGATCACTAAGGGACAAAAGGTCAATGAAATTTCTGAACAGCTGAACTTGAGCCCGAAGACAGTTAACAGTTATCGTTATCGGATGTTTAGTAAATTAAATATCAGCGGTGATGTTGAGTTAACACATCTGGCAATCCGGCACGGTTTGTTCAATACGGAGACTTTATCAGGCAGTGAGTGATGAGCGTTTCGACCCAAAAGCCTTTTTGAAAACGGTCACCAGCCAGCCTGGCGTCTACAGAATGTATGACGCCAGCGGCACCGTAATCTACGTAGGTAAAGCCAAAGACCTCAAAAAACGTCTTTCGAGTTATTTTCGCGTCCAGGTTTCAAGCCGCAAAACCGAAACGCTGGTCAAAAACATCGCGCAAATCGATGTGACGGTGACCCACACGGAAACCGAAGCGCTGCTCCTCGAACATAATTACATCAAACTTTATCAGCCGCGTTATAACGTATTGTTACGCGATGATAAGTCGTATCCGCTGATCTTCCTCAGCGCGGATAATCATCCAAGACTTTCAGTTCACCGCGGTGCTAAGCACGCCAAAGGCGAGTATTTCGGGCCTTTTCCTAATTCCTATGCCGTGCGCGAAACACTGGCGCTGCTGCAAAAACTTTTCCCGATCCGCCAGTGTGAAAACAGCGTATACAGCAACCGTTCGCGCCCTTGTCTGCAATATCAGATTGGTCGCTGTCTGGGGCCGTGTGTCAAAGGGCTGGTGAGTGAGGAAGATTATAAAGATCAGGTGGAATACGTTCGCCTTTTCCTGTCCGGTAAAGACCAGCAGGTCGTCACACAGCTCGTAAACCGCATGGAAGAAGCCAGTAAAGCGCTGCGCTTCGAAGATGCCGGGCGGATAAGAGATCAAATTCAGGCTGTACGCCGCGTGACAGAGCGTCAGTTCGTGTCGGGTAACAGCGAAGATCTGGATGTGATCGGCGTGGGCTTCGAGTCAGGTATGGCATGTCTGCACGTTCTGTTTATCCGTCAGGGCAAAGTACTGGGCAGCCGCAGTTATTTCCCGAAAGTACCAGGCGGCACCGATCTGGGCGAAGTGGTGCAGACCTTCGTTGGACAATTCTATTTGCAGGGCAGTCAGCAACGGACACTGCCCGGCGAAATTCTGCTGGATTTCAGTCTGGCGGAAAAAGATCTGCTGGCAGATTCGCTCAGCGAACTGGCCGGGCGCAAAGTGCAGATTCAGAGTAAGCCGCGGGGCGACCGTGCCCGTTATCTGAAACTGGCGCGCACCAATGCCTCTGCTGCACTGACGACCAAACTGGCGCAGCAGTCGACAATCCATCAGCGGCTGTCTGAACTGGCAAAAACACTGAATCTTGCGGAAATTAACCGTATGGAATGCTTCGACATCAGCCATACTATGGGCGAGCAGACAGTCGCTTCCTGCGTGGTTTTTGACGGCAATGGCCCGGTGCGTTCTGAATACCGACGCTACAACATTACCGGCATTACGCCCGGCGATGATTACGCGGCGATGGCGCAGGTATTGCAGCGTCGCTATGGTAAGACGCTCGATGACAATAAAATTCCTGACGTTATCTTTATTGATGGCGGCAAAGGGCAACTCGGCATGGCGCTGGATGTGTTTCATTCGCTGAATGTGGAGTGGGACAAATCCAAACCTTTACTGATTGGTATCGCGAAAGGTGCGGATCGTAAGGCCGGGCTCGAAACGCTGTTCTTTGTGCCGGAAGGTGAAGGGATTGCGTTACCCGCTGATTCGCCAGCGTTGCATGTCATCCAGCATATTCGTGATGACTCGCATAACCATGCGATTACCGGCCACCGGCAGAGACGTGCGAAAGTCCGTACGACCAGTGCGCTGGAAGAAATTGAAGGCGTCGGGCCGAAGCGGCGTCAGGTTTTACTGAAATACATGGGAGGCATTCAGCCATTACTGAATGCCAGCGTAGAGGAAATTGCACAGGTACCGGGTATTTCTATCGCATTGGCAGAAAAGATTCATAATGCGTTGAAACACTAAAGGCAATGTAGCAACATACTCATAATATCCACACCGGACAAACAGTTACCTTCGCTATGCAATTTAATATACCTACGTGCCTCACCCTGTTCCGCGTTGTACTGATACCGTTCTTCGTGCTGGCTTTTTATCTGCCTTATCCATGGGCATCAATGGTCTGTGCGTTGATTTTCGTTTTTGCTGCCGTGACCGACTGGTTTGATGGCTATCTGGCACGCCGCTGGAAGCAAACGACGCGTTTCGGTGCATTCCTTGATCCGGTAGCCGATAAAGTGATGGTGGCGATCGCGCTGGTGCTGGTGGCTGAATATTTTCACTCCTGGTGGATTACGTTACCGGCTGCGACCATGATTGCCCGCGAAATCATTATTTCCGCGCTACGTGAGTGGATGGCTGAGATTGGAAAACGCAGCAGTGTGGCGGTTTCATTGATCGGGAAAGTGAAAACCACGGCGCAGATGCTGTCGCTGGTCGCGCTGTTGTGGCGTCCTGATGCTATTGTGGTCTGGGTTGGCGTGGTTGCACTTTATATTGCTGCAGTGCTGACTTTCTGGTCAATGTTCCAATATCTCAACGCTGCGCGCCATGATTTGCTGGAACCCTGATCAAACTGCCGTAAAAAACGTCAAACGAACGCATGAAGCAGATAATTTTATTGACTCAATCCGTCAGGTCAGTAGAATGCAACGCATCGGAAGGCAGCCAGTCTTGTGCCAGAAGATTAGTTAAAAAAATCAGTACGTTCTGATTAAAGCGGGAATAGCTCAGTTGGTAGAGCACGACCTTGCCAAGGTCGGGGTCGCGAGTTCGAGTCTCGTTTCCCGCTCCAAATTTTCTTAAACTGGTTCGTGAATTGGTTTAAGTGCAAGACAAGTAGTAAGATTTAAGGCGCGTTAACAAAGCGGTTATGTAGCGGATTGCAAATCCGCCTAGTCCGGTTCGACTCCGGAACGCGCCTCCAATTTTCCCGGAGCCCGGGTGGTGGAATCGGTAGACACAAGGGATTTAAAATCCCTCGGCTTATGGCTGTACGAGTTCAAGTCTCGTCCCGGGTACCATGGGAAAATTAGCTGAATAAT
>NZ_JYDF01000067.1:0-33942 GCF_003263525.1 Rahnella sp. NRRL B-41462
GCAGGGGAGGGAGCAAACCAGTGATTTTTGAAGGATATGATCATGATCCAATTTCTGATGAACGGCAGGATCCACACGGAAAATCTGCCCGCTGACACGACGGTATTACAATATCTGCGCCGCGATGCAGGGCGCTGTGGTACCAAAGAAGGCTGTGCCTCCGGTGACTGCGGCGCCTGTACGGTGGTGCTGGCAGAAAAGCAGGGTGAGCAACTGCAATACCGCACGGTCAACGCCTGCCTGACCTTTATGCCTGCGGTGCATGGCAAACAGCTTATTACGGTTGAAGATCTGAAACACCGCGGCGAGCTCCATCATGTACAGCAGGCGATGGTGGATAATCACGCTTCGCAATGCGGTTTCTGCACGCCGGGTTTTGTGATGTCACTGTTTGCGATGGAAAAAAATAAACCTGTTTTTACGGTTGAAGGCGTGCAGGAAACCCTTTCCGGCAATCTTTGCCGCTGCACGGGTTACCGGCCAATCATGGATGCAGCGAAAGCCATTTGTGAAGCCCCGCAGGCCGATCAGTTTGATGCTGATGCCCGGCAAACGCTGGAAAAACTCGCCGCGATATCCGCGACTGAACAGCCGGTGACTATTGATGAACTGGCCGGACGTTATCTTGCCTGTCCGGATTCCCGTCTGGTGGCAGGCGGTACCGATCTGGCGTTGGAAGTCACACAACGTTATCAGCGCCTGCCGAAGCTGATTTCGCTGAGTCATATTCCCCAACTCAAGGCAATTACGCTGACCGGTCAGGCTATTCATATTGGCGCCGCCGCGCCGCTCAGCGCCTGTATGCCGTTTTTACATGAAGAGTTCCCGGCGTTTGGCGAACTGCTCGAACGGTTTGCATCACAACAAATTCGCAACCAGGGGACCTTCGGCGGCAATATCGCCAACGCTTCGCCAATCGGTGACGGCGGGCCGGTGTTGCTGGCGCTCGGCGCTTCGCTGCTGCTGCGGCGTGGCGCTGAACAACGGGAGTTACCGCTGGATCAGTTCTTCCTCGGTTATCGCAAAACTGCGTTGCAGCCGGGCGAATTTATTGAACAAATCCGCATTCCCCGCAATACCCCGGCGGCACGCCAGTTACGGGTTTATAAAGTGTCGAAACGGCTGGAGGACGATATTTCTGCGGTCTGCGCGGCGTTGCATATTGAAGTGCTAAATGGCGTGGTGGTGCATGCACGCGTGGCGTTTGGCGGCATGGCGGAAGTGGCGAAACGGGCCAGCGGCTGTGAGGCGCAATTACTTGGTCAGCCGTGGCAGACGGCAACTGTCGAGCGGGCCTGTCAGGCGCTGGAACTGGATTTCACGCCAATCAGTGATTTTCGTGCCAGCCGGGAATACCGCATGCAGGTGGCGAAAAATCTGCTGCGCCGCTGCCATATCGAAATGACTTCTCCTGAAACACTGATGCGGGTAACACATTATGTCTGAATCGAAACCATCACTTTCTCAGGCTGAGATGGAAGCGTTGTTCCGCACGGGGTTGCAGAGCGGCGTGGGCAAAAGCCAGAAACATGAAAGCGCGGAGAAACACGTCAGCGGTGAAGCGGTGTATATCGATGACCGGCTGGAATTCCCCCGTCAGTTGCATCTGGTGCCGCTGCTCAGCCCTCATGCGCATGCTGACATTTTGCATATTGATACCGAACCTTGTTACGCCGTACCGGGTGTGGTGCGGGTGATGACTGCACAGGATGTGCCCGGCAATCTGGACATTGCACCGCTGACCCATGGCGATCCGCTGATGGCGCAGGGCACCGTGCAGTATGTCGGCCAGATTGTGCTGGTGGTGGCGGCAACCTCAATGGAAGTCGCCCGGGCGGCGGTGGCGCTGGCGAAAGTGGAGTATCAGCCGCGTGACGCCGTGCTGACAGTAAAACAGGCGCTGGCGCTGGAACATTACGTCGAAGAACCGCATCAGCATAAACGCGGGGACGCGGAAATGGCGCTGGCCTGTGCGCCGCACCGTTTACAGGGCGAACTGGAAATTGGCGGCCAGGAGCATTTTTATCTCGAGACGCAGATTGCCTCAGTGATGCCCGGCGAAGACGGCGCGATGCTGGTGTACAGCTCGACACAGCATCCGACAGAAGTGCAGAAACTGGTGGCCTCGGTGCTGGATTTGCCGATGCACAAAGTCGTGGTTGATATGCGACGCATGGGCGGTGGTTTTGGCGGCAAAGAGACGCAGGCCGCTGGTGCAGCCTGCCTTGCCGCGCTGGCGGCGCATCTGACCGGACGTCCGGCAAAGATGCGGCTGTCGCGTCAGGATGACATGCTGATCACCGGCAAGCGCCATCCGTTTCATGTCAGCTATGACGTAGGGTTTACCGATGACGGCGTCATTCACGGCATCGACATTAAACTGGCGGCCAACTGCGGTTATTCGCTGGATCTCTCCGGTTCTATCGTCGATCGCGCCATGTTCCATTCCGATAACGCCTATTACCTCGGCGATGCGCTGATCACCGGTTATCGCTGTAAAACTCATCTGGCGTCGAACACCGCTTACCGCGGATTTGGCGGCCCGCAGGGCATTGTGGCGATTGAGCACATCGTTGATCATATCGCCCGCGAACTGGGTCTGGATCCGCTGACGGTACGCAAAAATAATTACTACGGTCAGGAAGTCCGCAACGTTACGCATTATCACCAGCCCGTCGGGCAAAACCTGTTGCAGGAGATGACGCAGCAACTGGAAGATAGTGCGGAATACACCGCAAGACGTGACGCTGTCACGAAATTTAACCGCAGCAACCCTTATCTGAAAAAGGGGCTGGCGCTGACGCCGGTAAAATTTGGTATCTCCTTCACCGCCAGTTTCCTCAATCAGGCAGGCGCGCTGGTGCTGGTCTATACCGACGGCAGTATTCAGCTCAATCACGGTGGCACAGAGATGGGACAGGGGCTGAATACCAAGGTCGCGCAGGTGGTGGCTGAGGTGTTTCAGGTGGATATCACCCGGATTCAGATCACCGCGACTGATACCGGTAAAGTGCCCAATACCTCGCCGACGGCAGCGTCATCCGGCGCTGACCTGAACGGTAAAGCGGCGCAAAACGCGGCAGAAATCATCAAAGGGCGCATGGTTGAGATGCTGATGCGTGTTCATGATGCACAGGAAACTGACATCACCTTCAGCAACGGTCAGGTGCGCGTTAAAAATCAGTATTTCAGTTTTGAACAGGTGGCGACCCAGTGCTGGCTGAATCAGGTGCCGCTGTCCAGCACCGGCTATTACAAAACACCGAAGATTTTCTATGACCGCAGTAAAGCCGCCGGGCATCCGTTTTATTATTTCTCCTACGGCGCGGCTTGCGCGGAAGTATTGGTCGATACGCTGACTGGTGAATACAGGCTGTTGCGGGCAGACATTCTGCATGACGTCGGCGACTCACTGAATCCGGCGATTGATATCGGTCAGGTGGAAGGCGGATTCGTGCAGGGCATGGGCTGGCTGACCACGGAGGAGCTGGTGTGGAATGACAAAGGGCGCTTAATGACCAGTGGTCCGGCGGCGTATAAAATTCCGGCAATTGGCGATATTCCGCAGGATTTGCGTGTGAAACTGGTGGAGAACCGTAAGAATCCGGAAGATACCGTTTTCCATTCCAAAGCCGTGGGTGAACCGCCGTTTATGCTCGGGATATCCGTCTGGTGTGCCATCAAAGATGCCGTCGCCAGCCTGGCCGGTTATCGTGTACATCCGCACCTTGATGCACCTGCCACACCGGAAAGAGTGCTTAACGCCATAAATCAGATGCATTTTCATGGTGACGTTGTCACTCATTCCGCTATGGTTAGCGCAAAAATTGCCGGCTGACGGGGGTTCTCATGCGTACTGATGACTGGGTAACGCGTTTACATGACCTGCAACGTCGCGGAGAACCGTGCGTGGTGGCGACGCTGGTGGATAATCAGGGCTCCACGCCGCGTGATGCAGGCAGCAAAATGGTGATCACCGCTGACCAGCAATTTTATACGCTGGGCGGCGGCAATCTTGAGTTTCAGGTTACAGCCATTGCCCGCGAGATGTTGCAGCAGGGTGCGAAAACCAGCCGCTTCGAACGCTTTTCATTAGGGGCGCGGCTCGGACAATGTTGCGGAGGCATGGCGTCGGTGTTGCTTGAACCGCTGGGGCAACCGCAACCGCACGTTGTGGTTTACGGCGCAGGTCATGTCGGGCGGGCACTGGTGAACATTCTCAGCACCTTACCCTGTCGCATTACCTGGGTAGATGCCCGTGCCAGTGAGTTTCCGGCACAGGTGGACCCGCAAGTCACCTGCCTTGTGGATGAGGAACCCGAAAGCACGGTGGCGCAGATGCCCGCTGACAGTTATTTCATGGTGCTGACGCACGATCACCAGCTGGATTTCGCTCTGAGTGAGCGCATCCTGAAGCGCGGCGATTTCCGCTACTTTGGCCTGATTGGCTCGGATACCAAGCGTAAACGCTTTGATTACCGTTTATCGGGCAAAGGGATTTCGTCTGAGCAACTGGCGAGAATGCGTTGCCCGGTGGGGCTGCCCGATGTGCGCGGCAAACTCCCGGCAGAAATTGCCGTGGCGATTGCCGGAGAATTTATCGCCGCGTATGGAAAATGATTGTTTCTTATAGATAATCTTTTTTCTATTCAGAACTCTTTAGATATTGCATTGATTTATAATGTGTTTTAATTAAAAGGAAGTGATTCATTTTAATCAGGAAGCTATATCGCATTTATGTCTTCTCCTGCCATGTCGTGTCGAACCAAACCTTCGCCACCGGTTCATAAAACAGTCACAAAACCGCAGTAATTTGTTTCCTCATTGAACGGGCCAGTGCCGCTTTGAGGAAACATCCGACGCATGTCTGCCATACAGATTTCCCACCTGAGTAAATCCTTTACCACTCAGCCGGTGCTTAATGACGTCTCGCTGCATATTCATCACGGTGAATTTGTTGCCGTGCTCGGTCCCTCAGGCTGTGGCAAAACCACGTTGCTGCGGACCATCGCGGGATTCGAGCCGGTAAACAGCGGCACAATCATCGTCGGTGAACGACTGTTTTCATCCACCGACGTCCATGTTCCTGCGGAAAAGCGCGATCTGGGCATTGTGTTTCAGAACTACGCGCTGTGGCCGCATATGTCGGTGGAAGAAAACGTAGCGTACAGCCTGAAAGTGGCGGGGATGGATCGCCATGAACGACGCACGCGAACGCAGGATGCGCTGGCGCTGGTGGGGCTGAGCGATTACGCCATACGCCGTCCTTCCGATTTGTCCGGCGGTCAGCGACAACGTGTGGCACTGGCACGTTGCCTGGTCACACGCCCCGGCGTGGTGCTGCTGGATGAGCCGCTGGCAAATCTTGATGTGCATTTACGTGCGGCGATGGAAGAAGAGTTCCGGCGTTTTCATCAGCACACCGGCGCAACGCTTTTGTATATCACCCACGATCAGCAGGAAGCGATGGCGATGGCTGACCGTGTCGTGGTGATGAACGAGGGCCAGGTGATGCAGTTTGCTACGCCGCAAACGCTGTACCGTGAACCAGCCAACGCCATGGTCGCGACCTTTATCGACGAGGGTCGCGTTATCCCGGCAAAAAATATTCAACCCGCCGAAAACGGCACGGCCTGGGCCGATGTTTTCGGTATGCGTATCCGGTTACGGGCTCCGGCACATCAGACAACGGTGAGTGAGGCGCAGGTGTGTGTCCATGCTGCGGATTTACGTTTTGCTCAGCACGGCGAACCGGGCATCGCTGCGCGGATCACCCGGGTGATTTACCGCGGCGGCTATCACCAGATTGACGTCGCGCCGGTAAACACGCCTGCGCTGAAGCTTTCCCTTCATTCCTCTCTTTCGCCCGATAGTTACGTGAGTGACATTGTCACTTTCGTCATTGCCGACGGCTGGATCCTTCCCCAATAATTTTCTCATTCTAAGGACAGGGCTATGCATATTTTAAAAACCATCACGTTATCCTTGAGCGCATTGCTGATTTGCGCCACGCAGGGAGAGGCAAATGCTGCCGAAGCCGCCTCCGGAAAGCTGGTGGTTTATACCTCTCAGGCACCGGAAATTGCCCAGCAAACGATTGACGCCTTCAAGGCGGCTTATCCGGATGTGCAGGTGGAGTGGACGCGCAACGGCACGACGCAACTGATGAATGTTTTGCAAACTGAAATGTTGGCCGGGGACGTAAAAGCTGATGTGCTGCTGGTTGCGGATTCCATCAATCTGGGCGCGTTGAAAAAAGACGGCAAACTGATTGCCTATACCGATGCGCCGGTGGGAAATATCAGCCCGGATTTTTACGACAAAGATAAAACCTGGTTTGGCACCAAAATTATCGCCACGGTCATTGCCTACAACACTAAAAACGCCACACCGGTTGATAGCTGGATGGCGCTGACCGAACCGCAAAACAAAGGTCAGGTGGCCGTGCCAAGCCCGCTGTATTCCGGGGCGGCGTTGTATCACCTGCATACGGCCATTAATACGCCGGACATCGGCTGGGCGTTTTATCAGAAACTGGCGCAGAACGGCATTACCCCGGAAGGTGGCAACGGCCCGGCGCTGAAAGCGGTAGCGAGCGGCATGGCGAAGTATGGCGTGATTACCGATGCCGATATTATCCGCGCTAAAAAGCAGGGCTCGCCGATTGATCTGGTGTATCCGAAAGAGGGGGCTTCATTTGTGACTGAGCCGGTAGCCATTCTTTCCGGGGCACATAACGTGCCTGCGGCGAAGGCGTTTGTTGATTTCATGCTCTCACCGCAGGGCCAGCAATTGGTTGCGAAACAAGGTAACCGGCCAATTGAATCCGGCATTGCGGCACCAGAAGGCTTTGCACCGCTGGATTCGATTAAGCTGCTGACGCTGGATTCAGATAAAGCGGTGGCGGATGATAAAGAAGTTCGCGCGAAATTCACTGAAATCTTCGGTGGCTGACAGCCCAAAGGACAGCCAGATGAGCGTGATGAGTGAAATTCAGCGCTGCACCATCCCCTCGCGTCGGTTCTGGCCGGGCAGTGAGAAGGGCGTGCTTTGGGCCCTGACGTTGCTGATCGGGATATTGTCGATAGCGCCCCTGATGCGACTGGTTTGGGCGGCAATGGCGCCTGAAGGTGTGCCGGACATCTCGCGGCTCAGCCATTTACTGGGCACACGAAAAGTTCTGACCGCCACGCTGAATACACTGACGATTGCTGTCGTCTCAACTTTGCTGGCGATGGTGCTGGGTACAGTGGCGGCGCTGCTGATCGCGCTGACTAATTTGCGCGGTAAACAGGCCTGGGTATTTACTTTTATTCTGCCACTGATGATCCCGCCGCAGGTAACAGCGCTGGCGTGGGTTCAGGCACTTTCGCCATCCAGTCCGGTATTGCAGTGGCTGGGGTTAACGCTGCCCGCCGGTTCGACTTCGCCGCTGTATTCGCTGACCGGCATTATTGTTCTGCTGGGATTGCACAATGCGCCGCTGGTTTTCCTGATGGTGCGGGCCGGGTTGCGCAGGTTGCCAGCCGAACTGGTGGAGGCCGCGCGCAGCGGTGGGGCACAACCGTGGCGGGTATTGTTTACCGTGATTTTGCCGCTGGTGCGCCCGGCTATTTTTGCCGGTGCGGCACTGTCGTTTGTCACCGCAGCGGGTAATTTTGGTATTCAGGCAATGCTCGGCATTCCCGGTCGTATCCCGACGCTGATCACGCTGGTGTATCAGCAACTCAACAGCGTGGGGGCGTCGGCGCTGACGGATATGGCGGTGCTTTCGCTGCTGATTGCCGCTATTACGCTTGCCGGACTGATGTTCAGCCGCTGGCTGGGCGGGCGGCAGGATGTGCGTGTCACGGGGACGCCGCGGGCGCTGCATCAGTCTCTGGAGCGATGGCGTTTACCGGCAGAAATTGCGGCCTGGCTGTGGATGTCGCTGACGCTGTTATTGCCGCTTTCCGCGCTGATGACCACGTCCCTGACCACGGGTTTTGGTCAGGCACTGACCTTGCAGAGTCTGACGCTGAGCAATTATGCCAATGCGCTGTTCGGGTATCCGGCAATCCGCCATGCCTTTATGACCAGCCTCGGGCTTACCGTGATGACTGCGCTGATCCTGACACTTTCCTCGTTGTTTCTGGCGTATTTCCTGAGCTGGCAGCGAACGCGGCTGGTGCGTATTTTACAACTGTCGACCGAACTGGCTTACGCGTTGCCGGGGATAGTGACCGGAATTGCGGCGATCCTGTTTTTCCTCAAACCGTTGCCACTGGTGCATATCAGCCTTTACGGCACGGTATGGATTATCCTGGCGGCTTATCTTTCCAGTTTTATGGCACTGGTGCTTCGTCCGACGCTGGCCGGTTTTGCGCAAATCGAGCGTTCGCTGGATGAGGCCGCACAAATATTTGGTGCCGGTTTCCTGCAACGGATGCGCGATATAGTGATGCCGCTGGCGGCGCCGTCGGCCATGGCGGGCACGATTCTGGTGTTCCTGACCGCACTGAATGAGATTCAGGTGTCGATTCTGCTGGTCACATCCGGTACGCAAACGCTCGGACCGATGATTGTGTTTCTTGATGAAGGCGGTTCTTCCACGCTGGCCGCAGCCGTGGGGTGCCTGATGATTGGTGTGGTGCTGGTCTTTATGCTGCTGGCGTCGCTGTTTGCGCGTCGATTGCCGGAAGGCGTATTGCCGTGGCGCGTCTGACATTCTGCCTGCTGCAGAAATCCGCAGCAGGCAGAATTTTACAGGGTTTTCAGTGGTTCACTGCGCTGCCAGAAAGCAACTGCAGAACCCAGACACAACAGATAACCCATCAGTTCGGTGCCTTCTTCGACAATATTTTTCACTGTCCGTACGTATTCGCCTTGCATCACCACTTTCCAGATCATATTCATCCCAAAGACCCGTGAGAACACCAGGATCAGTACCAGACCGCAAACCATATAGTGACAGGCCGGATGAACCAGAAAAGCTGACAATCCGCGCAGGCTGGTTTTCGGCGTGATGCAGGCCCAGGCGATACAATAGACCGCGAACAGGCTGGCGAAATACACCCATGAGCCGTAGTGGATCAGGTCAAACAGGGCATCGAGTTCGCGGATAAGCATGCAGAAGAAGAACCCGCCAATCAGGATCATACCTCCCCGCAATGCCGGATGTTTTTTGGCCTGTAAGAAAAACAACGCGCTGATGGCCAGCAGTGAAAGTTCCTGAAGGAACTCAGTGGCGGAAATTTCCTGGATACCGTCTTTAAATACGGCCACATCCAGCCAGATGACCAGCGCGGTACAAATGGCTCCCAGGGCTAATAAGATAAAATTGAGTAAGTGTTTAAAAAATGTGTGTTTCATTATTGTCCTGATTTCAATACGTTGGCGTGCATACTTCACGTGTTCTGAACATTTTTCTGCGTAGCGTGAGGTGCTGCAAGGATACGGAAGGTGATAACAGGGATATTGTGAATGCGTGCGGGAATGATAATTATTATGAATGTTATGTGCTATTTATTGGGATTTCTCGCATGATTTGAAACCCCACGTCATTTACTAATGACGAACGCGAGCAGATGGTGATAGGTTGCACGGAAACTGCCAGAGAGAGGCCACTTAGCAATCCATGAGTAATCAAACTACAACCGCCAAGCAGCTGGAAGTTCAGCGCATTGTCGATGTTCTGTCTAAAGCCATCGCGCAGCAACGCCTGCGTCCGGGCACCCGGCTGGTGGAATCACAGCTTGTTGACGCGCTGGGTGCTAACCGTAACCACGTTCAGGTGGCGTTACAGCGTCTGGCAATGCAGAGAATTGTGACCATCGAACCTAACCGTGGCGCAATGGTGGCGCAGCCCACCGCCAAAGAAGCGCGTGAAGTGTTTATCGCCCGTCGTGCTATCGAACGGGCGATCGTTGAATGCATCGGGCCGGACGTGATCCGGCGTCACCGTCACCGCATTAGTACCCATCTGCGCGGAGAGCGTGAAGCTGTGCAATCCGAGGACCGGCGCGCCATTGTGCGTGAGCTGAGTGAATTTCATCTCATTCTCGGGGAAATTTCGGGCAATGATGTACTGAGTGAAATTCTGTCGAATCTGATGGTGCGCAGTTCCCTGATTGTGTCGTTGTACCAGCGTAACGAAGTGCCGTCGTGCCAGTGTGATGAACATCAGGCGATTATCGATGCACTTGAAGCGGGGGGATAATACGCAGGCCGCTGAAATTATGCAGGAACATCTGGACGATCTGGAAGGGGTGTTGGATCTTGATGACGAGGCCGCCGGAGAGGTGAATCTGCGTCAGGCGTTGTCTGATTTATAAAGCCTGAAAAATCCTGCCCGCCGGTTTTCGACCCGCGGGCAGAATACGTATTACGATGATTTCAAATCGCGCAGCTGCGCACGGTCATTGTAGAAACGTTTGTAAGCGAGATAACCGGCAATAATCGTCGATAAGCTCGCGGTCGCCAGCAGCATAAAGGTCACCATAATCTGATATTTGATGGCTTTCACCGGATCGATACCCGCAAAAATCAGCCCGGACATCATGCCCGGCAGGCTGACAATCCCGACGGTTTTCGCTGCATCTACGGTCGGGATCATGGCGGCACGAATGCTGTCACGGATAATCCGGTCGGAAGCCATTTTTACCGGCGCGCCGAGGCTCAGCATCTCGAGGATCTTTTGCTGATTATCGAGAAAACGCTGGTTAAGGTTGCTGTAACACAGGCCTACTGCCACCATCGCATTCCCGGCAATCATCCCCGAAATCGGAATCACCTGCATGGGCAGAAATTCGATCGAACCGCTGAGGATCAGAATCATTAATGTCAGCGAGGTACCCACCGTAATGGCGATAAAAGAAATGATAAATCCGTTATCGATATTACGGCTGCGCTTTTTGGCATTCAGCGCCGCATTCACGCAGATAAACAGCACCATCAGCACGGTTAACAGGCTGTTATTGATATCAAAAATGTATTTGAGAACGTAGCCGACAATCACCAGTTGTACGATAGCGCGGGCAACGCTCCAGATGATGTCTTTTTCCAGTCCGAGCTTTTCTTTCTTGCTGACGAGCAGGGCGACGACGACCAGGATCAGCGCGAGAGCCAGAGACTGGTTGGTAATATTATGCTGATTCATGCGACGCGCTTCCTGATGAATGACGGGTCAGGGTAATGACGTTTTTGGCGTGGCGGATTTCGTTCAGGTCATGGCTCACCCATAACACCGCGATCTGCTCTTTCTCAACCAGCCCGGCAATGATGTCGTTGATGTTGATTTTATTCTCTTCATCCAGCGCGCTGGTGATTTCATCAAGTAATAAAATATCCGGCATAAATTGCAGATTGCGCAGCAATGCTATGCGCTGTTTTTCCCCGCCGGAAAGCTCCTGCGTACGTTTGGTCAGCATGTCTTCGGATAAATTTACCTGTTTCAGCCAGTCGCGAAGCTGCCCGTCATCAGGTTTTTTATTGCGGATCTGATAAGGCAGGGCGAGGTTATCGTAAACCGTTTCGCCAAATAACGACGGTGTCTGGAAGCAATACGATACGCGCTGGCGGTACGCTTCAGGTTTGATCTGCGTAATATTTTCGCCTTTGAAATAAAGATTTCCACCGGTCGGATTTTGCAATGACGCAATAATCTTCAGCAACGTACTCTTTCCGCTCCCTGAAGGGCCGGTCAGTAAGGTAAATTCCCCCGGATTCAGGGTGAGGGAAACAGGCTCCAGCAGCGGGATATGGTTGAGTGTAAAAGAAACGTCTTGCAGACGAAGGAGGTCAGTGGGAGTGGTCACGCCTGAGAATCCTTTGGTAGCGGAGGTTTTACGCCTTCCCCACTCATGAGGGGAAGGTTGGGATGGGGTGTGGGTTAACGCTGGCAGAAAGTTCGGTTGTAAAACCGTCTTCCAACCTCCCCCCTGGCTGGGGGGAGATGTAAAGAAGATTACTGAGCCGGGACGGGGGCAGGTGCCGGAGCCACTGGCGTTTCCTGATCAGGGGTTGCTGCCGGCGCTGCCGGCCCACCCAGAATACCGAAAAGACCGGCGAATTCCTGCAATGTCATTTTCTGGCCATTCAGGTCAACCTGATTGTCAGCGTAATGGAAGCTGCTGGTAATAGTATCGTCTTTCACCGTGGTCAGTTTAAACATCTGACCCATCGCTGCCAGACCCTGAACCTGCTGCTGTGCCAGTTTAGCGGCGTCGTCTGCGCTGTAACCTTCCAGCTGAGCCACCTGCGTGGTGACCTGAGTGGCCATCGGCAGAGGAATAGTCAGTTTGGCATCAACCTTATTTACCAACTGAGACAGCATTTGATCCTGAGTCTGTGCCGGCGTTGCGGCCGGATCTTTGAGATCCAGTTGCAGGGTGAAGTTACTTTCGCCTTTGCTATTTTTCCAGCTCAGCGGTGCAATGCTGATGCTCGGATTGCCTTTGAGCAGCAGTGGCAGGTTAGCCAGCAGTAAATCGGTAGCCTGTTGCTGATAAACAGCCGGATCAATCTGACCCTGTTGCAGCAGAAGTGCGCGGGATTGCTGGTTATAGTTGTCTGCGAACTGTTTCATCGCCGCGCCATCGAGTTTATCCAGCTTCAGTGTCAGTTTGGCTGAACCGAAATCTGCACCCTGAATTTTCAGTGCGTCGAGGGTGTAATCCTGCTGACCGGCGATGTTATTGCCATTTTCAGAGAATTTGCTCACCAGTTTGAAGTTATCCAGCGAAGCGGCAACTTTGCCGTCAACGTTCACCAGGATTTGCTTCACAGTCAGGTTTTGATCACCCACGCCGACCTGAAACTTACCTTGTTTGGTGTCGCTGTCCATGCTGAAACCGGCCAGGGTCACTTTTTCAAGCTGACCCCACTGATTTTTAGAGGTCAGAGCGATGCTGTCGGTGCTGGCGTCCAGCTTCATGGCCGTCAGATCTTTGTCGACATCGACATTGATTTTACCGCCAGAGAAGGCCAGCTGGCTTTCATCTTTCTGATACGTCACAGGAATGATGTCAGCCGCCGAGGAACTTGCGCCGCTGTAGGAAACGCGGGTGTCAATCGTGACCAGAGATTTGCCTTTGGTGACATCAAACAGACCTTTCACCGTTGGCGTGTTTTGCAGCTCTGAATGAACAGAAGCCATGCTTGGGATCAGATTGAATTTTTTCAGCTGAGCGGCAGGGAAAGGGCCGTGATCGATAGTTTCGATAAAGGCAATTTCGTCACCCGTTTTCAGTACGCTGGTGCCCGCCGTTGCGGCAGCAGGCTCCGGTTGCAGAACAATGCGCATTTTGCTGCTGAACAGCCCGCGCTGATAATCCTGATAGCTGACTTTCAGCCCGGCTTTCGGATAAGCACTTTGCAACTGGCTGTTAGCCGCCGCAACCTGTTCATCCATATGTTGTTCGATCAGCTTGCCCGTATACCACGAGACGCCTGTCCAGGCCGCGCCAAGGACTACAATGACGCTTACAGCGACTAACGACTTCTTCATATCTCTGTTTATCCTTATGAAATGTCCCGAAAATAAAAAACGCCTTCCGGCGTTATTAGTCTACAGAGTGTAGCTGAATCAGCAAAAAAATCACCAAAATGGGGCGTTTAGCCCCATTTTGTTTAATTAACTGTTCATTTCGCGAGTGTATTGAACACGCGTGCTATGCGGCCGTTGCCGCTGGCAGTCACCGGTGACTCAGTGGCTGACAGGAAACACGACTCACCCGGATTGAGAACCAGGGTTTGATTGTTCTTCACCAGAACGCTCTGACCCTCAATACAGAAGACAATCGCCGCGCTGTCCTGCTCCAGCGTTTGCGGTTCAGCAGAGAGGCTGTGAATTGAAAAAGCAAAATCTTCGACCGGGATCGGGAAGTTGAGTTCCGCACCTTTGACAACCGGCGTGGTCAGCAATTCAGAAGCGGGTCTGGCGTTGAATTTCAAATTCGCCAGCAGCTCAGGAATATCAATGTATTTCGGCGTCAGACCTGCGCGCAGCACGTTATCGGAGTTCGCCATCACTTCCAGCGAGACGCCTTTCAGGTAGGCATGCGGCGTTTCGGCATACAGGAACATGCCTTCGCCCGGTTGCAGGGTGATTACGTTGAGCAGCAGCGGGGAGAACAGGCCGCTGTCATCAGGATAAAATTCAGAAATACTGCGGATGGTGTCCCACGGCTCACCCTGTTGTTCATCCAGAACGGATTTCAGCACGTCCAGCGCCCGGGATTTATCTTCACCTTCCAGACTCAGCAGGCCCGCAAACAGCGTGCGCAGGTGATCAACATCCGGAGACGTCAGGAAGCTGGCAATTAACGGATGCGCACCGGCCACGGGTTGCAGCAATGAAACAATTTCGCGCAATTCGCGGAAACCGTTCATGGCCTGGAAAGGGGTCAGGGCATAAACCAGTTCAGGTTTGTGGTTCGGATCTTTGTAGTTACGCTCGGCGGCATCCAGTGGAATACCGGCAGCATTTTCTTTGGCATAACCGATTTCAGCCGCACTTTTGCTCGGGTGCACCTGAATCGACAACGGCTGATCGGCGCACAGCACTTTAAACAAGAAAGGTAATTCGCCAAAGCGCTTAGCCACTTTTTCGCCCAGTTGCGCAGACAGTCCGGCACTTATTTGGTCGCGCAGAGAGAGGTTCTCCCCACGGGAGTTCTCAATCTGAGAGCTACATTTCGGATGAGCCCCCATCCACAGTTCAGCCATCGGACGGCCTTCTGCATCTTTAATTCCATAGAGTTTGGTCAGCGCGTCTTTGCTGCCCCAGGCGTAATTTTGTACACCGTTATGCATCTTTTGCATTGCTTCATCCTGAATAGAAAATATTGCCGACTAGTAAACAATGACGAAGGGGGCTTTACAACTGCGAAGGCCCAAAAAGTGCGGCTGGCATGCATTTTCAGATTGGGGATCGAATCCAATTATACGCCCGGCTTATATGTCACTATAATCAACAGGCCGCCAACGGATGCGTGGGAGCGCGTGCGGCAAACAGTAACCTGCAAAAAAACTGATTTATCATCGTAATAAGCATCTAAGGAGACAGTAATGGCATCTACACGCGTTGAGAAAGACTCAATGGGGCCAATTGATGTTCCGGCAGATAAGCTTTGGGGCGCACAGACGCAACGTTCCCTCGAGCATTTTCGTATTTCCTCTGAAAAAATGCCAACGGCGCTGATTCACGCGCTGGCACTGACAAAGCGTGCGGCAGCCAGCGTCAATATGGACCTCGGGTTACTGCCTGCTGAGCGGGCAAACGCCATTATTGCCGCTGCCGATGAAGTGCTTGCCGACAAGCATTCTGCCGAATTTCCGCTGTCCATCTGGCAGACCGGTTCCGGCACCCAGACCAACATGAATATGAATGAAGTGCTGGCTAACCGGGCAAGTGAAATTCTCGGTGGCGTGCGCGGCGAAGAACGTAAAGTTCACCCGAACGATGATGTGAACAAGAGCCAAAGCTCCAACGATGTTTTCCCGACGGCCATGCACGTTGCGGCAGTGATTGAACTGCGCGAAACCCTGATCCCGCAGTTGAAAGTGTTGCACAAAACGCTGTCCGATAAAGCCACGGCATATCGTGACATTGTGAAAATAGGGCGTACGCATTTGCAGGATGCCACACCGCTGACACTGGGGCAGGAAATTTCCGGCTGGGTAGCCATGTTGGGACACAGCCTGACGCACATTGAAAACAGCATCCCGCATATTGCCGAACTGGCGCTGGGCGGAACTGCAGTCGGTACAGGGTTGAATACGCACCCGGAATACGCCGTGCGTGTGGCGAAAGCACTGGCAGAACTGACCGGACAACCGTTTGTGACATCCCCGAATAAATTTGAAGCGCTGGCGACCTGTGACGCACTGGTTCATGGCCACGGCACGCTGAAAGGGCTGGCCGCTTCACTGATGAAAATCGCCAACGACGTGCGCTGGTTATCTTCCGGCCCGCGTTGCGGCATTGGTGAAATCTCGATTCCGGAAAACGAACCGGGTAGCTCGATCATGCCGGGCAAAGTCAATCCGACGCAGTGCGAAGCGATGACTATGTTGTGCGCACAGGTGCTGGGAAATGACGTTGCAGTCAACATCGGCGGTGCATCCGGTAACTTTGAGCTGAACGTGTTCCGTCCGCTGGTCATCCATAACTTCCTGCAATCCGTTCGTTTGCTGGCTGATGGTATAAGCGGCTTTAACGAGCATTGTGCGGTCGGTATTGAACCTAACCGTGACCGTATTACCCAGTTGTTGAATGAATCGCTGATGCTGGTGACTGCGCTGAATACCCATATTGGCTATGACAAGGCGGCGGAAATCGCCAAGAAAGCGCATAAAGAAGGCCTGACCCTGAAAGCGTCGGCGCTGAAACTCGGTTATCTGAGCGAAGAACAGTTCGACGAGTGGGTGCGGCCTGAAGCCATGGTCGGTAGCATGAAAGCGTAAACGGCCTGCTATTTACATGTGAAATGAGGTCCGGGCAACCGGACCTTTTCACGTTCTGAGCGGCTTACAGCGGATGGTCCGTATAAAGATGCAGACGTTTGATCAGAAGGCTCAGTGGCTGCGACTGCGGTTTATATTTATGCTTCACGGATGACACATCGTAATCATGCAGTTCCCCTAACTTAGGAAGTTGCATCATGGGCGAACGCAAACATAACGCAATCAGCGGCAGCGGGCAGGGGTGTTGCACCTGTTTCTGGTTGTTGCGATACCACACGCGGGCTATGGGCTGAACTTTCACCGGGCGTTTGAATTTGAGCGCCGCGTGTTCCGGCAAACGCTTCACGTCTATCATCTCGCGGTTAATATTTTCCATCCATTGCTCACGGGTATAAGGCGAGACAGCGCGTCCGGCATGCAGACTCTTTTCCAGTTGTGCCAGAACTTCATCGCGGGTCACGTTCTTAATAATATGTTTGTTAGCCCAACCAAAGCGCACGGAGTCCGGGTCATTGAGATACGTCACCGAACGGTAAGCGTTCAGCGTTATCAGGCCGCGAAGGTGGGTATGTACAAACTCAAAACGCTGTTCACGGGCGAGACCGGACTCGACGGTCACGATATGTTCCAGTTCAGCTTTCAGCTTATTCACTTCTTCAATCAACAGCAGGGCAGACTGATGCTCCGCTGCGTCCACGGCATAACACAACACACCGGGTAAACGGACGGCGGATTTACTGCTGACATTCTCGTTATTATGATGAATAAACAACCGCTGAAAATGCTGTAATGCCAGTTGCTGTGCGGTTTCGCCGGTGTGAGGCGTGACAGTGATTTTGTCCGCCGGATTATGCTCTTCGCCTTTCACTACTTCAGGCAAGGTAAATACCCGCGCCTGCAATAATTCCAGTTGCCCCAGGAAATTCCCCAAATCTTGCAATGCCATTTCCAGTTCGTTAAAACAGCCGTTCATCCGGGCAATTAAATCATAATCCGCCATAAACCCTCCGGTTAGTTACAACATACAGTTTAGGGCAAAATGGGAAAATGTACATACCTGAATAATAGGGAAATCATAAACTTCCCCTATAAACAATTTAACCAGACAGAAACTCAATGCTTAGGATATTTCAATGAGCAACCGTCCGGAAAGTTTTAGATAATCACACTAAGGTGGTGGCAATATGTTTTATTCGCTGGGTTGAAATTGGCGCTTCAATTTGAATTTCATCAACGCTGTTAAAGTCGCGAATGAGAGCACTGTGCGCCAGGGCACGAGCCTCACTAACTGGCATGCTCGCCACTAATTCAGCCGGTAAGGAAGCTAACATCGCCTCGATTAATGCATTTTGATCACGTTTGTAGTTTTCAACAAATGAAAAGCTACGCTTTCCTAATATATTGATCTCATAGAGGTATTGGAAATTTTGTTTCCCCATGAAAGTTCTCGTTTTGAGGAAAGCCTTTGCCCCTTTTTTCGTCCTGGAGGCAAAGACAGTGTTATCTCCAAATACCCGAAACTCTGTGTCATCCCGGCTGATTGTTCCAAAAAACCCCTGAGCTTCTATTATTTCCGGCCCGCGCGAATCGTATCTATAAGCACAAGAATTACCTTTGGAAATAAAGGATTGCGGAAAGGTTTGGTTCTTCTCAACTTCTTTACCGTGAGGGGGGGTTGCGGGGCTAAATATACGACCTAAACGACTAAACATGGTTCCATCCTGTTTATAAAGAAGCGTAATATAATTCCTATGCCCAAAAAGGATGATGACGTAAATCAATCTCTGCCACCGAAAAGACCGGGGGATAGAATTTCATTTATGCAAAATCATGACTCATAAATTAGTTACAACATTCGGTGATACCCATAACCAATAAATGTGCACACATAAACATCTGTGAAATCATTAAATTCAGTGTAATACTCGCTCAGCAGGGTGAAGAAGAAGTTTACCCCTTCCATGCACGGGTCAGGTTAGAATAAAGAACTTTCTGCTTTCAGGAGTTCGCGATGACAGATCTGATCCGTTGCCCGTGGGGCACGAGTGACCCGATGATGATTGACTATCATGATGATGAATGGGGCAAGCCGGTACGTGACAGCCGTGCACTGTGGGAAAAGCTGATGCTTGATGGCTTTCAGGCCGGATTATCCTGGCGGATCGTGCTGAAAAAAAGGGATGCCTTGCGCCTGGCCTTCTGCGATTTTATACCCGAGAAAGTCGCAGAATTTACCGAAGAAGACATCGAAAGGCTGGTGAATAACGCCGATATTATCCGCTCCCGCAGCAAAATCACGGCGGTTGTCAGCAACGCCCGGGCCTATCTGTCCATGCAGCAAGCGGGTGAAGATTTTGGTGAGTGGATTTGGGCGCAAATTGGCGGGAAGGCGATTCAGCATACCGGGCCGGTTCCGACTAAAGATGCGCTGTCTGATCAGATTTCAAAAGATCTCAAAAAGCGTGGATTCAAGTTTGTCGGCCCGACAATAGTCTATGCCTGGCTGGAAGCTACCGGCCTGATTAATACCCATCATCCGGATTGTTTCCGGCGTGCTCAGGTAGCAAAAGAAGCCTGATTTCTCGAAGGTTTTTTCAACGGGAATACTGCTTTTGATATTGTGACGGTGTCACGGATAATTGCCTGACGAACGCACGTCGCAAGATATCAACGCTGGAAAATCCGCACTGTGCCGCAACCTGCTTCACCGCCATTCCCCCCGTTTCCAGCAGTTGCCGCGCGTGAAATATCCGTTGCTGTTCCAGCCATTCTGCCGGTGATTGCCGCAGCGCCTGATTAAACAAACGCGTCAGATGGCGGACACTGATCCCCATATGAACAGCCAGGCTTTGCACATTATGCGGTTGGTCGAGCGAATTCATCACCCACCGCTGTACGTCCTGTAATGCCGACCGGCCACTCAGCGACGCCTGACCATGGCGGCTGAACTGCAACTGCCCGCCGGGACGTTTGAAGAACATCACCAGTTGCGAAGCGACATCCAGCGCGGTTTCCCGTCCAAGATCTTCTTCCACCATATTCAGGGCTAAATCCAGCCCGGAGGTGACACCTGCTGCCGTTCTCAGCTCACCCTCGGCAATAAAAATAGCGTCAGCTTCGACATTCACCCGCGGATACTCTTCGCTTAGCTTTGCGGCGACGGACCAGTGTGTGGTCACGCGCCGGTCGTCAAGCAACCCGGCGGCGGCAAGTAATAACGCACCGCTGCACACGGAACCAAAACGCTTCGCATGGTGGCTCCAGGTACGGATCCCGTCTTTTAATTTTTCATCCCGCAGGAATGTTTCCAGCACGGGCGCACCTGCGACGAGAAAAGTATCGACGGCAGCGGGAAGTGGGGTTGCAAGAGTGAGATCTGCAAACAGACGCGCGCCGGAAGAGGTGCGTACAACGGGATCGTCGCCAATCGCCATCACGCTCAGGGTATAAACGTCGCGGCCGCGTTGCCGGTTGGCTTCAGCGAAAACATCCAGCGGACCGGAGACATCGAGAAGTTGCACGCCCGGCACGGCGAGAATAATGATGTGTTTTGGCATTTGAATATTTCCTGTCGCAAATGAACAATTATGTCTCATAACGTCATATTACGATGATTGATGACATTTATCTTGCCGCTTATGCTGACTCTATTCAACCCAACAGGACAAATACTATGACTCTGAACATTAAGGGTATCCGCATTCCCGACAGCAAAATGGCCCGTGAAGCAACAGAACGGGTCCGTGATATGGAATCCGATTTACTGTTTCATCATTCCAGCCGTGTATATTACTGGGCCGCGCTGGCCGGGCAACAACGTCAGCTAAAGGTTGATCATGAGCTGCTTTATATTGGCTGTATGTTCCACGATGTGGGGCTGACACACGAAAATTGCAGTTGCGATAAACGCTTTGAAGTTGACGGCGCCAATGCCGCACGCGAGTTTATGCAACAGCACGGCATCAGCACGCAGGACATCGATAAGGTCTGGACCGCCATTGCGCTGCATACCACGCCGGGCATCCCTGAATTTATGGATCCGGTGATCGCACTGGTGACTTCAGGTGTGGAAATGGACGTACTCGGCATCAATTATCAGGGCTACGATGACAGCGTACGTAATGCGGTTGTCGAAGCGCATCCGCGGACACCGGCGTTCAAGGAAGATATTATTCAGGCATTTTATGACGGAATTAAACACAAGCCGCAGACCACATTCGGCAATGTCAAAGCCGACGTCATTGCTGATAAAGAACCCGATTTTATCAAAGGAAATTTCTGTTCAGTGATCCGCAATTCCCGCTGGAATGGCTGATGAGAAGAAAAGGGCGCGTGGAGAAGGGATCCCGGCGCGCCACACGCAATTAAAGAAGACGAAATTCAATCATAAACAGTGATTTCAGCCCCGGATAAATCTCGCTGATGACCTGTTTAAGTTCTTCCAGTGTCATGTTTTCCTGCACCGCGTGCTGATCGTTGAGATCGTCGAACTGTACACCAGTGACAGCGATAATTTCAATGTTGCAGAAAAACACGTCATCTTCATAACGGCTGACGCGAACCTGATCGCCTGCTGTAAAATCCGCGTCGCTGGCTTCACGCAGGGTGATCGTTTTACGGCCAGCAAGAATGTCAGCCTCAAAACGACTGTAAAAAGTGATATTTTTCATGAGGTTTCCTGCGTTAAATAGAGAGAACGTCCGGTTGATGGTATAGCGTGCGCATATATCAGGCAGATATTAAAGAAGGACAGGGTGGCTAACCATCTCACCGTCATTGTATCTGTGAATCATAAATGACAAGAAGTTGTTCACGGGAGGAACAATTGCCGTGCCAAACCACAAAGGATTTTCCGGGCAGATGGAGCCGCAAATATAAGCCGGTATTCCGGCCAGTTGACCGGCCATTGACCGGTGAACATGACCTGCTGAGATAGCGATAGGTTTTCGCGGATGCTCACTTAAAAACTCAGCCAGTTTTACCACATCGCGACACATTATCTGATCTAAAGGCGGAATGCCGCTGCGGATAACCGGATGATGCATGAAAAGAATGGAATTCGCGGAACCGTCGCTGATCAGATTATCGGCCAGCCACGGCAGATGTTCGCCAATGGCTCCTGCGGGATTTCCCTGGATGGTGGTATCAAGGCCGATAAGGCGGAGTTCACCGATGTCCGCGACAAAATGCAGCGCGTCATTTTCGCCGGAATTGCACCAGTAATGGCAATGCAAAATTGATTTCATTGCTGCACGGTCGTCTGAATTACCGGGCAATATGAATGACGGGTAAGATCTTTTATTCAGCTGAGCGGCGATAGCGGCATAACCATCACGCCAGTTGTCGTCAATCAAATCACCGGTCAGCACAAGGGCGTCAGGCGTAATGAGATCAATCCACGTCAGTGCGCGTTCAAAGCGTGCGAGGTTATCATTATTTTCTGCGGCATGAATGTCAGACACCTGAGCGATAATCACCAAAACCTCCGGGAGGATTTCCCGTTATCAGAATAAGAACAATGTAGAGGATATAGAACGGATAATCAAAGTGCGCATAATGTATATTATGTTAAATAGGATATCAACTTACGCACCAGACGCCATCATTTTCCTCATTCTGCCTCACCTGCTTCGTTCAACGTTTTTTCACCGTAATGAATGGCCAGCCAGATGGTCGTTCCATTCTGTTCAGTCCATTCGACGCGGTGTCTGCACAGCGACGGGATATTCACGAAGTCGCCTGCTTTCAGAATGCGCACCTCGGTTTCGGTATCAAACCTCAAACCAGCCGAACCTTGCAAGATCAGTATCCATTCGTCATGCGTCTGGCAATACCAGAATCCCGTCGGGCTGGCTTGTCCTGTGGAAATAATCCGCTCAATACGAATACCGGGTCGTGTCAGCAACTCTTCAAAGGTCTCGCCTTCACCATTGCGTGCAGCTTCAGGAATATCTGTGAATATGTTATCTGGCATTCACCACCTCCGTCCGGACTTTCAGGGTTTCAAATTGATCGCGCTACGTGAATTCTGAGAATTGAACAGCATAGTTGTACTGCAGATTTCACGTAGCACGTCCATTTTTCAGTGCTCTAAACACTATAAACCGGCATAGGCTTTTTCGACTTTGGCCATATATCTGGGTGCCTGCGGCGCCGGATGATACTGACGAACATGCCAGTTAAAGGCTTCCGGCGTCAGTTGATTAATCATCTGGATTGCCGTCTGCCGGTTACTGGAAAACGTTCTAAGTAACGCTCCCGCACCGTTGGCATACGCGACTTCTGTGGCATAACGGCGCGTCAGCGGATCGTTAATCCAGTTAAGTTGCTGACGTTGCAATGCACTGATGTATGCCGTTCCCAGATCAATGTTGGTTTCCGGATCCAGCAAATCATCGTCGTCCGGGCAACCGCGTTTACCTTTATAACGATATGCATCGCAACCGCTGGTCGATGCTTTCAGCTGCATCAGACCAATAGCATTAGATGGACTGACTGCTTTGGGATTAAATCCGGATTCGACCTGAATGATTGCCTTCACCAGTTTACGGTCAACTTTGTATTCATCGGCAGCATCTTCAATCTCATCATCAAAGGCATGCGTGTCGTATTTCTTATAATGAGGTTTGCCCGAGCAGCCAGCCAAAATCATCAGCATAACCAACATGCTGAATTGTGAAGTTTTTTTGAATAATGAAATCATAATCTTCCAGGATCTAAATGAACGTTTCTCCGGCTGATAAGATACCGTTATCGTCACTCAGGGTCATGTATTTATGAGGGATTTTCTGACATTCAACGGTATCAAAAGTGCGAAATCCGGTCCCTGCGCCCTGCTTTCACGTTAATTTACTGGCTGAGTGATTCAATAACAGCATTCGCAGATTTGACTTATTTAATACACATTGTATTTTTAATGCCATGAACACATTCCTGATTATCGTCCCCGACGGGGGCATGTTATTCGAAGCAGCAGGCATTGCTGATATCCTCATGCAGGCGAATCGTCTGTTGCCTCTCCACGCCACGTCTGATTCCAAAATTGCGCCTTATCAGGTGACTGTGGCGACCACACAACCGCACCGTGTGATTCACGGTGTCTCAGGGCTTAACCTTCTCGCGGATCACCGGTTATGCGATCTTGACCCCACATTGACCCGCGACACTATCTTAGTCACCGGTAAAGGCTTATCTGAAGAAGAAGGCTCAAACGTTGTCCGCTGGCTGCAACAGGCTGCGTCGCATGCCCGCCGCGTGGTATCTGTTTGTGGCGGCGCGGTGTTGCTCGCCCAGGCGGGATTACTCAACGGCCGACACGCCACCACACACTGGCGTCTGATCGACACCCTGCAGGCCCAATACCCGCAGGTGACCGTGGAACGCGGCCCGATGTATGTTCAGGACGGTCCGGTCTGGACGTCAGGTGGCGTCAGCTCCGGCTTTGACCTCACTCTTGCATTGGTCGAAGAAGATCATGGTTTCAGCATCGCTAAAAATGTTGCTCAGGATTTAGTAATGTTTCTCCGGCGTCCGGGTGGACAGTCGCAATTTAGCCGCTATCTTTTGAATCAGGCCAGCAATGGCTCTATCCGCGAACTTCAGGCCTGGTTACCTGAGAATCTCAACAGCGATTTATCTGTCGAAAACCTTGCTGAACGTGTCGCGATGAGTCCGCGAAACTTCACGCGCGTTTTCACACGCGAAACCGGCATAACCCCGGCAAAATATGTTGAGGAAGTCAGGCTGAGTGCCGCGCGACAGCTTCTGGAACAAACAACACAAAACATAGATCGTATCGCCCTCACGACCGGCTTCGGCGGCGGGCTGAACCTGCGCCGCGTTTTTGAACGAAATTTACAACTGACACCGACAGAATACAGAGAACGCTTTTGCTCCAGATATTTGGCGTAAATTGATCTTTTATTGTCATTTACGCCAATCCTCCTGCGTACTAGATTAACTGTAAAGCAGATAACTAAGGAGTTCATCATGGTCAAAGTAGGTATCAATGGTTTTGGCAGGATTGGACGGAATGTTTTGCGCGCGCACTCGGGCGGGATGACTTCCAGGTGGTGGCAATTAATGATCTAACGGACAGTAAGACTCTCGCTCATCTTCTGAAATATGACTCACTCTCAGGCACGTTAAAAGCTGACGTCGAAGCGGGTGAAGGCGAATTACGGGTTGATGGAAAACCGGTACGCGTTTTCTCAGAAAGGGATCCCGCTGCAATTCCGTGGAGCTCTGTGGGCGTTGATATCGTTATTGAAGCTACCGGCTTCTTTACTGAAAAAGCTAAAGCGGAAGTTCACATCACCCGGGGCGGAGCAAAACGCGTCATTATTTCCGCACCGGCCAAAAATGATGACATCACTATTGTGATGGGCGTTAATGACAGCGATTACGACCCGGCAAAACACAAAGTGGTCAGCAACGGCAGTTGTACCACCAACGGTCTGGCCCCTGCCGCTCAGGTTTTGCATCAGACCTTCGGCATTGAACACGGCCTGATGAACACCACACACGCCTACACCAACAGCCAGGCGTTGCATGATCAACCTGAAAAAGATTTACGGGGTGCGCGTGCGGCAGCGGTTTCCATTGTTCCGTATTCCAGCGGCGCAGCGAAAGCGATCGGGAAAGTTATCCCGGAACTGGACGGACGCATGACCGGTTATTCACTACGAGTTCCGGTGCCGGTGGTTTCCATCGTCGATTTAACCGTTAACCTTAAACGCGAAGCGACTGTTGAAGAAATTAACGCCGCGTTTCGTAAGGCGGCTGAATCCGGCCCGCTTAAAGGCATTCTGGGTTACAGCGAGGAGCCGCTGGTGTCGAGCGATTATCGCGGTGATCCGCGTTCATCCATTATTGACGGGCTTTCAACATTGGTGATTGGCGGCAAGCTGGTGAAAATTCTCGCCTGGTATGATAACGAATGGGGCTTTTCAAACCGCCTGGTCGATCTGGCCCTGTTAATGGAAAAACGCGGTTTATAACCTCCTCTTTTCCTGCCAGAATAATGACAGACACCGCTTTATGCGGTGTCTTTTTATATGTCAAAGATGATCACCATTTTTAATAAAGCACATTGTATGTTGTAACTAATTATCTATTTCGTCGTCCAGGAATGAACGTCATTTCTCCTGCGGCCCGATGGTCATAAACGGGTTATAGGCGATTTCCCACAGATGTCCGTCCGGATCGGCGAAATAACCCGAATATCCACCCCAGAACACTTTCTGTCCCGGCTTAATCAATTTACCTCCCGCACTGACCGCCTGAGCCAGAATGGCATCCACTTTAGCTTCACTGGCCACCGTTTGCGCCAGCGCCATACCGCGAAAACCATTCCCTGCCGGGCTGACCTGCGCATCTTTTGCCAGTTCCTCCCAGGGGAATAGCGATAACCAGGCACCTGCCAGTTCAAAAAAACTGACACCTTCAGAATCGATAACCACTTTTGGAAAGCCCAGTCCGTGCTGATAAAATTCGGTAGAAGCGGCCAGGTCTTTAACACCCAGCGTGATCATGTTGATGACAGGTTGCATTGTATTTTCTCCGTCAGAGGGATAAAGCAAACAGGTAAAATGGCTTTCCGGACAGCATAAATAGTTTCCGGAAACTTTACTTAGATAACCCTTCCACTTGTCTCAAAATGTTAATGGCAGCCGTCCTTTTCTGATAAATGTTGCTTATTGTGCTAATCTGACGTCTCAGAACCTGCTAATCCCCGACGTTGAGGATCTCCTGTGAC
Source organism: Rahnella sp. NRRL B-41462 (assembly GCF_003263525.1). Classification (NCBI taxonomy): domain Bacteria; kingdom Pseudomonadati; phylum Pseudomonadota; class Gammaproteobacteria; order Enterobacterales; family Yersiniaceae; genus Rahnella; species Rahnella sp. NRRL B-41462. The sequence continues at coordinate 26,204 of NZ_JYDF01000067.1, forward strand.
CATATTACGCCGCCGCCCGGAAGCCACCTCTCCTGCCGTCCGTTTCCTGCCTGAAACCATTCATATCGGCCGTCAGTTGCGGACTTATTGTGATGCCCGTTTCAAAACTATTGGCCTGACACTGGCTCGCGGGCAAGTGTTATTACATCTGGAAGCCGCCAGCGGACGCCTGCCTCAGGGTGAACTGACCGCGTTGCTGGAAGTGGAACACCCTACCGCCATTCGCCTGTTTGACAGCCTCGCCGAGCTGGGCCTGCTGGAACGCTGCCCCGGAGAAACCGATCGTCGATCGAAAGATATCAGACTGACAGAAACCGGAACTGAGCTGGCAAATCAGGTACGCATCATGACGGATGACATTCTGATCCGCGTCATGGAAGGTATTCCGCAAAATGATGTGGATATCGCCCGGGGTGTTCTCGCCAGTATTACTGCCAATATCGCCGCGCTTTAATTGGCGATTTTTCACGTTTTATAGCTTTTCCCGCCTGCAATAGTCACTTCCGTTACTGATTTGTTACTCGTTATTATTCGTGGCAACGTTACCCTGCTCAGCCCCCAGGTGTCAGGCTATATCACCGACGTTAAATAACGCGACGGGTAACTTCACCAAAATCTCACAACGTATCGCGGTGCGCATTGAACTGGAACCGGGACAGCAGCAAAGTAACCGTCTGCGTCCGGGCATGTCCACCATGGTCAGCGTAGATACTGCACAGGCCCCGGTCAGCCAGCAGTATTAGCCCCGGGAAAATCGGAATAATAGCGCTGTGCCACGTCAGGATGTGAGCGCAGCCGCCCTTTCAGATAATTGAAACCCACATCGCGGAATAACGGATTCAGCGGATCGCTTGCCTCTCCCCGCGCTTCCTGCGCCAGTTCTGCGGGCAACGGGAATAATGGCACAACAGCATCAAGCTGAGCGCCAAGGAAAAATGCCAGCGACAAGCGTTCGCCGCCTTCCGGTGGCGAGACAACCCGATGTACCGTAGCGCGCAGATAGCCGTTGGTGGCAAGTTCCAGTAACTCGCCGATATTTACCACCAGCGTATCAGGGACCGGAAACGCGTCGATCCACTGGTTTTCTTCCACTTCCACCTGTAAACCGCGCTGTTCATCCTGCAAGAGAAAACTGAGGAATCCTGAATCCTTGTGCGCACCGACCCCCTGATTTCCGGCGCCCACCGTGCGCCCCGGATAACGGATCAGTTTGATATGTTCATTAGGCTTTTCGCCATACAGCGGATCAAACGCGTCTTCCGGCAGTTTCAGCGCCAGGGCAAAAGCCCGCAGCAGACGCAGCGACATGGCCGTCATCTCCCGTTGCCAGCGCAGTAACAGCGGGCGCAATTCCGGCAATGCTTCCGGCCATTGATTCGGCCCCTGCAATCTTGCCCATGCAGGCGTACTCTCTGTGACCGGCAGTTTTGGCCGCTCGGCACCGAGATCAAACTGTTCGCGCCAGTCCGGCTGCCCCCGGGTAATCTCCGAGGCGGCCCGGTTATAACCGCGAAAGTGTGGCGAGTTGATCATCGCCACAGCCAGTTTGTCTTCCTCGGGCAGTGCAAAGAATTGTCGGGCAACCCGCTGAACATCCTTCAGTAACTGCGCATCAACGCCATGATTTTTCAGGTAGAAAAAACCAATCTCACGCGCCGCATAACGCAGTTGCGCAAGGAACGCTTCCCGCTGTCCGGGCGTTGCAGAAAACTGACTGAAATCGATCAGAGGGATAGAGGGGGATGTCTGGCTCATCGCGTAGTCCGCCGTGATGTTATTAATAATTATCAACGCTATCACGGTTGCCGGATGACAGACCAATAGCCAGATGGTCTGGTTTATACTTCAGGGTTATGAATGAGAGGCAGAAAACAGCCAGCCCTTCCGTGGACAGGCCGCTGATTTTTAATGACTTAAGACTTATTGCCAAGAAAGTGATACACCACCGCCAGATCCTTCCCGCCATAACCGCCATCGACCGCACCCTGCCAGGTCTGACTGATACGTTTCATCACCGGCAGTTCAAGATTGCTGCCCGCTTCCAGCGCCAGATTGATATCTTTCAGGGCCCAGGTCAGCTGCATCTGCGGGGTGTAATCACCGCTTTTGAACATCTCCATTTTGCCCCTGATATACGGCGCAGCAAGCGGACCGCCTTCCAGCACATTCCACAGATCGTCGGGGGTGAAACCCAGCGCTTCGGCAAGTTGCGTAGTTTCTGCGATACCTTCCATCATGGCAATCAGCCAGGCATTGACCACCAGTTTCATTTTGGATGCACGCCCGGCTTCGCCCAGCCATTTTGTCGCTTTGGAAATGGCGGCAAATACCGGCTCAATAGCCGCACCCGCTTCACGATCCCCGCTGGCCAGCACCACAATTTGCGCCTGCTCGGCCGGTGCTTTCGTCCCGGAAACCGGTGCATCAAAGAACACCACATCAGGACGCAGTGTTTTAATCAGCGCCATCAACGATTCAGTCGCGTCTACGCCGAGCGTTCCCATTTGAGCGATAATGCCGCCCTGTTTCAGGCCGGCAAGCAAACCGTTGTCACCCTGATAAACGTCAAGGGACGTTTTGCCATCGGACAGCATTGTAATCACCACATCCGCCCCTTCAGCGGTTTCACGCGGTGTCCGGCCGCGTGTCGCACCGGCTTTCACCAAATCATCACCCCGTGAAGCCGTCCGGTTCCAGATGCGGGTATTGAACCCTTTTTTGATCAGGTTAGCGGCGAACGCGTGCCCCATTGCGCCCAGCCCCAGTACGGCGACCGTGGGTTGTTGCTGACTCATGCCTGACTCCTTACGTAAACAATGTATGTTGTGAAAAGGCTAACACCCCGGCGCGCTGTCCGGGGTGTTGGCTTCTGTAAGCGAATGCAACAGAAAGGCTGATATTACTTAACCTCTGCTGAGTAAGTGGCGTAACATACGCGCTTTCGCGCCTGGCATTTAATATTGATTTATTCAGGCAGCTTATGATTTGACTGATAATTTTCAGGAGTGGCAGGCATTATGAGTAAAGTTGTTTTGATCGGGATTGTTTCAGTCATTTTCGTTTTGATGGTGCTGATGTTGGGCTCTGTGTATATCTACCCGTGGTGGATGCAGCGCTCCACAGAAGGCGCGTGTGCCGATATCAGCAAGGACAATGCCATCGATACGGTCACCCGTGATTACATGGAAAACCGTATCCCTAACTGGGGCAATGATAAAGACAACATGGGCACGTCGGTGCCGGTTCTGAATTTCATCAGCGATGACGCTAAAGAAGACAAAGGGACCTATAACATCCCGTTCAGCGCGAAAGGCCCGAACGGCACCCTGGGTTATGTCGCGCACTTTAACTGTTCCAATCACTACGTGAAATATTCGACGGTGGAATAAATCCAGACGAACACCCTGGGCTTGCGGCTGTCACCCCGCCCGCTGGAACATAAACGCCGGCAACAGCGCGCAGTGAGAAAAACGCAGGATTCCTGGGGGTTCGTTTCAAATTCTTTGGGCCACTGTGGGCGGCAACCCACAACCTTGACCTGGATTCTAAATTTAAAAGCGTCCGGAGTGCCCGCTCAGGCATCAGCTAAGCCGATTCCCTCTCCACCAGCCCCGGTGGCACAATAATATTCTGCGCTTCCAGATTCTGCCCGCCAATCCTCAGCAACAAGCGCCTGGCCGTTGCGTGGCCGATTTCCCGTGCGGAGTTCGCAATGGAGGTCAGCGGAGGCTCGGTCAGCTCCGATTCCGGTGCATCTTCCATGCCTATCAGGGCAATTTTTTGCTGGAAGAAACTGTCTACTGCCCCGCCGCCGACTTGTGCGCCGGTGCGCAGAACGCCGAAATAGGCACCCAGCGCGACGGAAGCTTTATGGCAGACAATCGCGCTGATTTTCGGATAGCGGGATAATAAGATTTCGGCAGCATCGGCGGCGCATTTTTTGCTGATAGTCACATTCAATAATCCATTCAGTGCGAAATGGCAGACCGTATTGCAGCAGTGTGGCGCAGAAGCCGCCGAGGCGTTCGGCGCGGGTTAACGAATTGCTCAATCCGCCAAGATAGGCGATTTGTTTGTGGCCCTGTTTGATCAGATATTCCGTGGCCATTTTCGCCGCAAGCATATTATCGGGACGGACAACGTCAACCCCCTCAATACCCCCGGAGCGCGCGGCACAAATCAGCGGGACGCCATGTTCTTCCGCCTTTTCTCTCAACCCACCGAGGGTATTCACGCCACCGGCGATCACAATGCCGTCCACGCCGTGGGTCAGCAACGTATCGAAACAACGCATCAGCCCTTTACCGGACGGGCCGCTTTGCAGCAGAAATAACACTTTGCCCTGCGCTTCAAACATCTCACTGAGACCGGCGGTCATTTCGGCATAAAACGGTTCACAGATATCGCGGACTATCAGCCCGACCACGCCGGATTCTCCGCCGCGCAGCGTACTCGCCTGCCGGTTGCGCACAAAACCCAGCGCATCAACCGCCCGGTTAACCCGTTCTGCGGTTGTCTGGGAAATCCGTCCCTTGCCGCTGAGCACCAGTGAAACCGTGGTCACGGACACTCCCGCGTGCTGCGCCACATCTACGATCGTGATTTTTTTAGGGTTCATCGGGTGTTGCCGTTGATTTGAAATGCCATGAAACAGGATCCCTGCCCGCCCGCTTTACTCGAAGGCTGGAATAATTAGCGTGGTCAGACAGTTATACCTAATTCCACCCTTTGAGTAAAACGTTTAACCTTCCTTTAACCAGCTTGGTGCAAGCATCATTAAATATTGTGAGGTACGACACGTATTATTTAGGTAAAACGTTTTATCTTAGCCGCCATCAAAAGCAGCTTAATAAAACAACTCATGGAGCGGGTATGCCTGCAAATAAAAAAACAACGTGTCACACTTTGGGAATTCTTCCAAAGCCTGGGGAAAACTTTCATGCTTCCGGTCGCCCTGCTGTCGTTCTGCGGCATCATGCTGGGCATCGGCAGTTCGTTAAGCAGTCATGATGTGGTGACGCTGATCCCCGCATTAGGGAATCCGATCCTGCAACTGGTTTTCGTCTGGATGAGCAAAGTCGGATCGTTTGCCTTCAGCTTCCTGCCGGTAATGTTTGCGGTCGCTATCCCGCTGGGCATGGCGCGTGAAAACAAAGGTGTGGCGGCTTTCTCCGGCTTCGTCGGTTTCGCCGTGCTGAATCTGGCGATTAACTTTTTCCTGACCGCCAACGGCACATTGCCGACCGTCGACCCGATGGTGCTGAAAGCCAATAATATCCAGATGATCCTCGGCATTCAGTCTATCGACACCGGTATTCTGGGCGCAGTGATTGTCGGTATCATCGTGTACATCCTGCACGAACGCTACAACACGATCCGTTTGCCGGATGCGCTGGCCTTCTTCGGCGGCACGCGTTTTGTCCCGATTGTCACCACGGTGGTGCTCGGTCTGGTCGGTTTGCTTATCCCGCTGATCTGGCCTTTCTTCGCCGCTGGCATTAACGGTCTGGGCCGTCTGATTCAGGGCGCAGGGGTATTTGGTCCGATGATTTTCGGTTCCGGCGAGCGTCTGCTGTTACCTTTTGGTCTGCATCACATTCTGGTTGCACTGATCCGCTTCACCGAAGCTGGCGGTACGCTGGATGTCTGTGGTCGCGAAGTCAGCGGCGCGCTGACCATCTTCCAGGCGCAGCTTTCCTGCCCGACCACGCACGGTTTTTCTGAAAGCGCGACACAGTTCCTTTCTCAGGGCAAAATGCCTGCGTTCCTCGGCGGCTTGCCGGGTGCTGCACTGGCGATGTACCACTGCGCGAAACCTGAAAACCGTCATAAAATTAAAGGTCTGCTGATTTCCGGCGTGGTTGCCTGTGTGGTTGGCGGCACCACTGAACCGATCGAATTCCTGTTCCTGTTTGTTGCGCCGGTTCTGTACGTGATCCACGCCATTCTGACCGGCCTGGGCTTCACCATCATGTCGGTTCTGGGTGTAACCATCGGCAATACTGACGGCAACATCATCGATTTTGTGGTCTTCGGTATCCTGCACGGCACTGCCACCAAGTGGTATCTGGTGCCGGTTGTGGCGGCTATCTGGTTCGCGGCTTATTACGCCATCTTCCGCTTCTCCATCACCCGCTTTAACATTAAAACCCCGGGCCGGGAATCTGAGAACATGCCTGCTGCCGCAGCGGTGCCGTCTTCCAGTAAATCTGGCTACAACGTGCCGGTTATTCTGAGCGCGCTGGGCGGTGCCGGTAATATCGTTTCTCTGGATAACTGCATCACCCGCCTGCGTCTTTCCGTGGCAGATATGTCGCTGGTCGACGATGCCACGCTGAAAGCCAACCGCGCCATCGGTGTTGTGCATCTTAACGAACACAATCTGCAAGTGGTGATTGGTCCGCAGGTGCAATCAGTGAAAGATGAACTTGATTACCTGATCCGCACCGCGGCGAGTCAGCCCGCGCCGGAACCGGCTATCGCGTAACTATGATTAACAGGGCGACTCCGGTCGCCCTTTTCTGCTTTATTCAGGGAGTGAAAAGAATGACTTTTGATTTCTCCACCGTTACCGACCGTCATGGCACCTGGTGCACCCAGTGGGATTACGTTGCTGACCGTTTCGGCAGTGCAGACTTACTGCCATTTACCATCTCCGACATGGATTTCCCCGCCGCGCCCTGCATTCTCGATGCGCTGCAAAAACGTCTGCAACACGGCGTGCTCGGTTACAGCCGCTGGCATCACGATGATTTTCTCGGCGCGGTGGCGCACTGGTATCAGCAACGTTTTAACAGCCAGATTGACCGCGAAATGGTGGTTTACGGCCCGTCAGTGATTTACATGGTTGCGCAACTGATCCGCCAGTGGAGCCAGCCGGGCGACGGCGTGGTGACATTTACGCCCGCCTATGACGCCTTCTTCAAAGTTGTGGATGGCAATCAGCGCCAGATGCTGGCCTGTCCGCTGATTAAAAACGCTAACGACTGGGCGCTGGACGCAGAACATCTGGAAAGTCTGCTGGCGCAACCGGCCTGCACTTTGCTGTTGCTGTGCAGCCCGCATAACCCGACCGGTAAAGTCTGGACGCGTACAGAACTGGCGCTCATCTCAGAACTTTGCGAACGCCACCACGTGCGGGTGATCAGTGATGAAATCCACATGGATATGGTCTGGGGCGAAAACCGCCACACGCCGTGGAATGAAGTCGCACGCGGTGAATGGGCGTTACTGACGTCCGGCTCGAAAAGTTTCAACATCCCGGCGCTGACCGGCGCTTACGGCCTGATCAGCCATCAGGCCCCGCGCGAGGCGTATCTGCAGCAGCTAAAATCCTGCGATGGCTTATCGTCTCCGGCAGTGCTGGCCATTCATGCGCACGTTGCCGCGTATCATCACGGTGAACCCTGGCTTGACGCGCTGCGGGAATATTTACAGGGCAATCTGCAATACGTTGCGGAACAACTGAACGCCGCCTTCCCGCAGCTCAACTGGCAGCCGCCGCAATCCACCTATCTGGCCTGGATTGATTTGCGCCCGCTCGGGCTTGACGATAATCAACTGCAAAATGAGCTGATCGAACATCAAAAAGTCGCCATCATGCCGGGTTATACCTACGGCGAAGAAGGCAACGGCTTCCTGCGCCTGAATGTTGGCTGTCCGAGATCGAAGGTGGAAGCGGGTGTTGAAAAATTAATCAATGCCATCAGGGAGTTGGTCTAAGCTCCTCCCCCTGCGAA
>NZ_JYDF01000068.1:0-1352 GCF_003263525.1 Rahnella sp. NRRL B-41462
CCATATATGGACGCCCCGGGTGTTACAAGTACTGGTTCGATACGGTTTGCGACCATATATCCGGCGTCGTTAGTGGGTTAATTTACCCGCGCCATGATGTTATCCGAGCCCTGTTTCCTTATCACTACACCGGTATATGATTACCCAGGTCAACTTCAGGCTGTTACAGGGACGGTAGCCGTTTTCTCATCAGTGCCTGCAAACTCAGTTAAATAAGTTTCTGTAAATTGCTGTTTTTAGCTAATTCATCGCAACGGCCTTCTGCATATTAAAATCAACCCCATCTGTCAGCACACGCCAGATAATTCTCGTCAGTTTATTCGCCAGTGCAACCGTGGTTTTCAGGAACCCTCGACGAGCTTCAAGCCTTTGCAGCCAAAGGCCCAGACTGTCATCGCGCTTTTTCATACAGCGCATTACAGACCGTGCTCCATGGATGATTAATGTTCTGAGACTACGATTGCCATTTTTTGTCACGGAGGATAATCGTTGCTTGCCTCCCGAACTGTGCTGCCGGGGAACCAGGCCACACCAGGCGGATAACTCTCTGCCGTTGGAAAATTGCCCTGCATCCACTTCACTGATAAACGCTGCCGCGATGAGCGGGCCGACTCCCGGAATAGTTAACAACTGGCGATAGGCAGCTTGTTGTGAAGACAATGCAGCAATTTCCTTATCCAGTCCGGTGACGCGTTCATTCAGCGCCTGCATGTCTTCCCGCAATGTAGAAAGTAAACGGCGGACAGTGAACGTTAACTCATTCGACGCGTCTTCCATCAGTTCAGGCAGGTGCTGCTGGAGGCACTGTATCCCGACAGGGATAATGAGACCATATTCAGCGAGCAGAGAACGAAGCTGGTTAGCCAGCGCCGTTCTTTGCTCAACCATGAGCTGACGGGTATTTCGCAGCGCTTTGATATCCTGCTGCTCAGCAGTTTTGACCGGAACAAAGTGGATGCCAGGGCGGAGTGCTGTTTCACAAATCGCCAGCGCATCATTAGCATCGTTTTTCTGGCTTCTGACAAAGGCTTTAACGTGCTGGGCAGGTATCAGTCTGACGTTGTATCCCATCGTTCTGAAGGTTCTGCCCCAGAAGTGCGAAGTAGAGCATGCCTCCATCGCGATAAGCGTTCCGGGCTCGAAGTGTCGAACGCAATCCAGCAATTTTGAACGGGAGATCTTCTTGTTATATGCAATTGAACCATCAACCATCCAGACGCATACCTGAAAAACAGATTTGGCAATGTCGATACCAACAACTCTGATTGTGTTCATGTGATATCACTCCTGAATTAATTGCAGTCAATAGAGTATGGCACTGGCTACTTCAGGGAGGGGCGTCCATAACATCA
>NZ_JYDF01000069.1:0-6937 GCF_003263525.1 Rahnella sp. NRRL B-41462
AAAAAGGCGGCATATTAAAACTGGGTATGTCAGGGGGAAATACCAGTGATACGCTGGACCCGACATTATTCAGCGACTGGGTGCCATTAAATCAGGCATATATGCTGATGAACGGCCTGATTGAAATTGATGAAAATAACAAAGCCACGCCTGAATTGTTCTCCGCCTGGGAAGCCAAACCCGGTGCCACCGAGTGGGTGTTTACCGTTCGTGATGGCGTCACCTTCCATAATGGTAAAAAACTGGATGCAGATGACATTCTTTATTCCATCAACCTGCATCGCGGCGACAAATCCAAAAGCGCCATCAAAACTCAACTGGCCCCGATTACCGGTCTGACCAAACAGGGCGACAACCAGATCCTGATCACGCTTGAAAGTGGCAACGCCGACCTGCCGTATCTGCTGGCGGATTACCATCTGGTGGTGGTACCCAACGGCTTTACCGACTGGTCGCATCCGATCGGTACCGGCGGTTTTATCTTTGATCAGTACGAACCGGGCGTGCGATCGCTGTTCAAGCGCAACCCGAACTACTGGAAGCCGGATCGCGCCTTTGTTGATGCCGTGGAAGTGCTGGTCATCAACGACCCGACCGCCCGCACCAATGCCCTGATTTCCGGCCAGGTTCACGCGATTAACCGTGTCGATTTCAAAACCGTCGATTTCCTTAAACGCAGCCCGGCACTGAACATTGTGCGTTCATCCGGCGGTCAGCATTTCACCTTCCTGATGGATTGCAGCGTCGCACCGTACAACAACAACGATGTGCGCATGGCAATTAAACACGGCATCGACCGTCAGAAAATCCTCGATACCGTCCTGCGCGGCTACGGTTCGCTGGGCAACGACCATCCGATCCCGAAGACAGACCGCTTCTTCAATCACAGCCTGGAACAGCGCGTTTACGATCCGGACAAATCGAAGTTCTACCTGAAAAAAGCCGGTCTGACGGATCTCAACATCGAACTGTCCTCCTCTGACGCCGCTTTTGCCGGTGCGCTCGACGCCGCCGCCCTGTTCCAGGGGCAAGCACAAAAAGGCGGCATTCAGGTCAACATCAAACGCCAGCCCGCCGACAGCTACTGGGACGATGTATGGATGAAAGCCCCGTTCAGCATGGGTTACTGGGGCGGACGTCCGACGGCTGACCAGATGTTCTCCACCGCTTATCAGTCGACTGCCAAATGGAACGACACCCACTGGAAAGATGAGAAGTTTGATGCCCTGCTGTTGCAGGCACGCTCACTGCTTGATGAAGGCAAACGCGCTGAAATCTATGGTGAACTGCAAAGTATCGTGCGCGACGACGGCGGTGCAATGATCCCGCTGTTTGGCGATTATCTTGATGCAGCCAGCAAAAAAGTCGGCGGTATCAGGCCACATCCGATGTTCAACTTCATGGGTGGTCGTCTGGCCGAGCGCGTCTGGCTGGAGGCATGATGAAAAAACGGATTTTACAGCGGATCCTGTTAGGCATTATCACGCTGTGGCTGGTTTCTGTGCTGATTTTTATCGGCACGGAAATGCTGCCCGGCGACGTCGCGACGGCCATTTTAGGCCAGAGCGCCACGCCTGAAACCGTTGCCGCGTTGCGCCTGCAACTCGGGCTGGATGAACCGTCTGTGCTGCGCTATCTGCACTGGCTGGCGGGTATTATGCACGGCGACTTAGGGCATTCGCTGGCGAACGGTCGCGCCATCAGCGACGAACTGCTGCCGCGTCTGGCAAATACCTTGTTCCTCGCCGGGTATGCCGCGGTTATCGCTATTCCGCTGGCTGTCGGTTTGGGGATCGCATCAGCCATCTGGCGCGGTTCCGTTTTTGACCGGCTGGCAAATACCCTGACGCTCATCAGCATTTCGGTGCCGGAGTTTTTTGTCGGCTACATTCTGGTGATCGCCTTCGCCATTCGTCTGACCTGGTTCCCGAGTCTGGCAATGGTCGACAGCAGTTCGTCGTTCATCGACCGGCTTTACGTCTGCACCCTGCCGATGCTCACCCTGACGCTGGTGGTGCTGGCACACATGCTGCGCATGACGCGCGCCTCAGTCACTGCGGTGATGGCCAGCCCATATATTGAAAGCGCGGTGCTTAAAGGCATTCCGCGCTGGCGCATCGTGGTCGCGCACGCGCTGCCAAACGCCCTTGCACCGATCATCAACGTGGTGGCATTCAATCTGGCCTATCTGGTGGTCGGTGTGATCCTGGTGGAAGTGGTGTTTGTCTATCCGGGTATCGGGCAATACATGGTGGATGCGGTAACCAAGCGCGACCTGCCGGTGGTTCAGGCCTGTGGCCTGCTGTTTGGCGGCACTTACATTTTCCTCAACACCACCGCCGACTTACTGGCGATCTGGTGCAATCCACGCCTGCGCCATGCGCGCTAAAAGGGGGACACATGAACCGATATTTCATTAACATCCCGCTGTCGGCCTGGATAGGGATTGTGATTATTGCGGTGAACCTGCTGGCAGCTATTTTTGCGCCATGGCTCGCCCCGCACAGCGAAACCGAACAGGTCGGCGACATCTGGCTGCTGCCTTCCGCCGCCACGCCGTTTGGCACTGACAGTCTCGGGCGCGATATGCTTTCCCGCATTCTGTTTGGCGCACGCACCACCATTGCCATCGCGCTGACCATCACTTTCAGTTCTTTTATCATCGGCATTATCACCGGCTTTACGGCGGCAATTTACGGCAAATGGGTGGATGTGGTGCTGTCACGTATCGTCGATACCGTGATGTCGATTCCGGTGCTGATTTTCGCGCTGATCGTATTGTCGGTGATGGGCACGTCCATTCCCGTACTGGTGCTAACCATCGCCCTGCTCGACGCCACCCGCGTGTTCCGTCTGGCACGGCTGGTGGCGCAGGCGATTGTTTGTCAGGAATACGTCGAAGCTGCGCGTCTTCGTGGCGAAGGGTTGCGCTGGGTGCTGTTCAAAGAAATTCTGCCCAACGCCCTGCCGCCGCTGCTGGCTGAGTTTGGCATGCGCTTCTGCTTTACCTTCCTGTTTATTGCGGGCTTAAGTTTCTTAGGTCTGGGCATTCAGCCGCCATATGCCGACTGGGGCAGCATGGTGCGCGACAACGCGCAGGCGATTAACTTTGGTCAGTTCGCGCCGTTGTATCCGGCAGCGGCGATTGCCCTGCTGACGATTGGCGTCAATCTGGTGGTCGACTGGCTGCTGGCGCGGAATAGTCTGCCGCATGGAGATGAAGCATGACACGCACAATTTTAGAAATGCGCGGGCTGCGCATCGAAACCCTCGACGGTTCGCCGCTGGTGCAGGATATTTCCCTGAAACTGGCGGCGGGTGAAGTGCTCGGTCTGATTGGTGAATCCGGTGCGGGCAAGTCTACCATCGGGCTGGCAGCGTTAGGCTACGCGCGTCAGGGCTGCCGCATTGCCGGTGGCGAAGTTTTCCTGGATGGCACCGATATCGTTTCTCAGCCTTCCAGCGTAAAGCGCGAATGGCGCGGCAGGCGCGTGGCGTATGTGGCGCAAAGCGCGGCGGCGTCATTTAATCCGGCGCTGACCATCGAAAAACAGGTCTGCGAAGGCCCGATCCGCCACGGTCTGATGAACAAAGAAGAAAGCCGCCAGTGGGCAATTTCACTGTTCCGCTCGCTGGATTTGCCGGATCCGGAAAACATCGGCAAACGCTATCCGCATCAGCTTTCCGGCGGCCAGCTTCAGCGCGCAATGGCCGCGATGGCGATGTCCTGTAAACCTGATTTGCTGATCATGGATGAACCGACCACCGCGCTGGACGTCACCACGCAAATTGAAGTGCTGGTGATGCTGCGCAAACTGGTGCGTGAATTCAACACCGCCGCGCTGTATATCACCCACGATCTGGCCGTTGTCGCACAACTTGCCGACCGCATTATGGTGCTGCGCCACGGCAAAGAGGTGGAAACCGGCAGTACGCAAACCATTCTGGAAAACCCGCAGCAGGAATATACGCGGCGTCTGGTGGCAGAGCGTGAACACGCACTAACACCGCTGGCCGATGGTCATGAATCTGCCGGTCAGCCGCTGCTGACCCTGCGAAAACTGAGCACCGGCTACAATGGTAAACGGGTGGTACACGACGTCAGCCTGCAACTGCCGCGTGGCAAAACGCTGGCGATTATCGGCGAATCCGGCAGCGGCAAAAGTACGCTGGCACGGGCGCTGGTCGGATTGCTACCCGACACCGAAGGCACGGTGGATTTCGACGGCATTGCGCTTTCGCATAATTTTCACCAGCGCAATAAAGAAACGCTGCGCCGTATGCAGATGATTTATCAGTTGCCTGACGTGGCGCTGAATCCGCGTCAGACGCTGCTGGATATCATTGGCCGTCCTCTGACCTTCTACTTTGGGATGAACAAAAAACAGGTGCGCGAGCGCGTGGAAGAGTTACTCCGCCTGACTGAACTGCCGCTTAAACTGATCGACCGTCGTCCCGGCGAGCTTTCCGGCGGGCAGAAGCAGCGCGTCTGTATCGCCCGCGCACTGGCCGCACAGCCGGAACTGATTATCTGCGATGAAGCCACGTCGGCGCTCGATCCGCTGGTAGCGGAAGAAGTGTTGAATCTGCTGCGCCGCTTACAGCAACAGCTCGGGCTGTCGTATCTGTTTATCACGCATGATCTGGGCACGGTAAAACGGATCGCCCATCAGGTGGCGGTGATGTATCAGGGTCAGGTGGTCGCCAGCGGCGATACCGACGTGGTCTTCAGCGCGCCAATGCACAGCTACACTGAAAAACTGCTGACCTCCGTACCGGAAATGCGCACCAGCTGGCTGGACGAGGTTCTCGCCCTGCGCGGCACGGCGCTTCCTGCGGCAGCCATTTCTTCGACAGGAGTCTTATGAGCACCAAACGCATCGTGACTGAATTCCCTCACGCCGTCACCGTGACTGAACATCTGTGGATCCCGCTGAGTGACGGCACACGTCTCGCTGCCCGTCTGTGGCTGCCGGATGACGCTGAACACCAGCCGGTTCCGGCCATTCTCGAATACATTCCTTACCGCAAACGCGACGGCACCCGCACCCGCGACGAACCGATGCACGGCTTTTTCGCCGGAAACGGCTACGCCGTGGTGCGCGTGGATATGCGCGGCAGCGGCGAATCCGACGGATTGCTGGCGGATGAATATCTGTTGCAGGAACAGGACGATGCGCTGGAAGTCATTGAGTGGATCACCGAACAACGCTGGTGCAGCGGCAACGTCGGCATGATGGGGAAATCCTGGGGCGGCTTTAACAGCCTGCAGGTCGCCGCCCGCCGCCCTGCCGCCCTGAAAGCCATCATCACCGTGTGTTCAACTGACGACCGTTACCGCGACGATATTCACTACAAAGGCGGCTGCCTGCTTAATGACAATCTCTGGTGGGGCGGCATCATGCTGGCGTACCAGAGCCGACCTTCCGACCCCGCACTGGTCGGTGAAAGGTGGTACAAAGACTGGCTGAACCGTCTGGAAAACATGCCATTCTTCCCGGCATTGTGGATGGAACATCCGCTGCGCGACGCATACTGGCAGCATGGTTCGGTGTGCGAAGACTGGTCCGCCATTCAGTGTCCGGTGATGGCCATCGGCGGCTGGGCGGATGCCTACAGCAATGCAGTGTTCCGCCTGATGGACAATCTGAAAGTGCCACGCCGCGCCATTCTCGGTCCGTGGGCGCATATCTATCCGCAGGACGGCACACCGGAACCGGCGATCGGTTTCCTGCAGGAAGCGGTACGCTGGTGGGATCACTGGCTGAAAGGCGAAGACAACGGCGCGATGGCAGGCCCGATGATCCAGACCTGGTTGCAGGACAGCCAGCCGCCCTCGGCGATGCGTCCGGTCAGCCGTGGTGAATGGGTGGGATTTGATCGCGGCACCGCCAGCAATATCAATCACATCCCGCGCTGGCTCACACGAGGCCAGCTCAATACTCAGCCGGACGTTGACGCAGGCGTTATCAATATCTGTTCACCGCAGAATCACGGTCTGATGGCCGGTGAATGGATGGGGGCCGGTGTGCCCGGCGAAATGCCACCGGATCAGCGTGTCGATGACGGCATGGCAGAAATCTTTGATGGCGAACCGCTGGCCGAGCCGCTGACCATTTTTGGCTTCCCGGAATTTAGCGTCGAACTGAGCAGCGATAAACCGGCTGCGATGTTGTACGTCCGGCTTTCTGACGTTGCACCGGACGGTTCGGTAAACCGTGTCACGCACGGCTGGCTGAATCTGTCGCATCTGCACGGCCATGATCAATCTGTGCCGCTTATCCCCGGTCAGAAAGTCAAAGTACCGGTACAACTGGATGGTATCGCACACCGCTTTGCCACCGGTCACCGGATGCGACTCTCGCTGGCGACCACCTTCTGGCCGATGATCTGGCCGATGGCGGAGGTCGCCACGCTGACGCTGGATTTGCACAGCGCGCAGCTCAGCCTGCCGGTGTGCGAACAGCCGGTATCCATCGACGGCCCGATTGCTGAGCCACAAAGCGCGCCGCTGACACCGCAAACTGTGCTGTCGCCAGGGCGCGTGGATCGCAACATCACTTACGATTTCCTCACCGACAGCTGGACCAGCGTGACCAACGGCGTGGGTGGCGTTTTCGGTGAAGGCGTTTACCGCTTCGATGATATCGACACGACGGTCGATCACAATCTGCGGCGCGAGCTGACGGTCAGTAACAGTGATCCGTTATCCGCGCGCTATCTGCTGACGCAGACTATGAAGATGGGACGTGAAGGCTGGTGGATGGAAGCAGAAATCACCCTCGAACTACGCAGCGACCTGACGCACTTTATCGTCAGCGGCGATATGGTGGTCAGCCTGAACGGCGAAGAGGAATTCACCAAATACTGGCACGAGAGGATTGCGCGGTAATGTTTTTTTGCTCCCATAAGCCGTGATTTTGCCTTGCTCCTCCCC
>NZ_JYDF01000007.1:0-74867 GCF_003263525.1 Rahnella sp. NRRL B-41462
AGGCGGGTTTCTTTAAATATGGTGCCCGGACTCGGAATCGAACCAAGGACACAGGGATTTTCAATCCCTTGCTCTACCGACTGAGCTATCCGGGCAACGGGGCGCATTAAACCGTATCGGGCATGTGCCGTCAACGGCTTTTTGTGACAACCGCGGGGTTCGTCAACCGACTGATGCTTTTTACGACAATTTGACGATTTAACTTAGGGTTCAGGCCGCTTACCCCGTTCGTACCCGGCAATAATCCCGAAAAGCGCGGAAATTCCGGGCGTAATCCATGTCGCATTCTGTAAGAAATTCGCGCAATGTTCAGGGTTGAACAGGGGGGTAAAAGATGCCATTATTGCGCCGATTTATTAAACAACTCTGATCCCGTTTTCACGCGACAGCTCAAGAGGGTTGCGGCATGGCTGGTTTATCACATCGCACTGTTCGTCAGTGCACAAACAATCTGATGATGATCTCCGGGTGCTGTAAACACCACGATTTCAGTTTTCCTCCATTTGTAGTCTCTTTCATGCGGTAAGGCTACCGTTTGCTCGCTGTCAGGCATTATTAAAAACAGAGAATAAAACAGAGCAGTTCTCTGATTTTAATGTTGTCTATCAGACGTGGCCTGGCCTGAAACCCGATTTGTCACCACTTTGCCATACCGGCATTGTTCTGTTGCACTCGATATCTCGCTTTAGCCAACGTCATTTGCCGGGCTGGACTCTGCGCTCTATACCTTTAATGACGTATGCGCCAGCTCATTGCCGTGCCACCTGGCACACCCTCTTACTTAACCGTTTGAGAGCCTGAATGAAACACTTAAAACTTGCAGCAAGCGCTTCCGTCGCCCCTTATCTCCAGACAGCACGTCTGGTCGTTGACCTGCGTCGCGCCGATTACGCGGACGTTGCGGCCATCATTATTTCTGTCGGTGACCTGAACCACGGCAGGCTGGCGGATATTGAAACGCTGGGATTTGGTATTCCCGCGTTTGTTGCGGTGCAGGGTACAGAGCAGATTTCACCTGAGTTTCTGCCGTTGCTGAAAGGCGTAATCACGCTATCGGACGCCAATCAGGCATTTTATGCCGCGCAGATTGAGTCTGCCGCACAGGTTTATGAAGAAGCCTTATTCCCGCCGTTTTTCGATACGCTGAAAAAGTATGTCGAGATGGAGAACGCCACTTTCGCTTGTCCGGGGCATCAGGGCGGCGAGTTTTTCCGTCGTCATCCGGCAGGGCGCCAGTTTTATGATTTCTATGGCCCGAATATTTTTCGCTCCGACATGTGTAATGCGGACGTCAAACTGGGCGATTTACTGATCCACGAAGGTTCAGCGAAAGATGCCCAAAAGTATGCGGCTAAAGTCTTCAGCGCGGATAAAACGTATTTCGTGCTCAACGGCACGTCTGCGGCCAATAAAGTCGTCACCAACGCGCTGCTGACCCGCGACGATCTGGTGCTGTTCGACCGTAATAACCACAAATCAAACCATCACGGTGCGCTGTTGCAGGCGGGCGCTACGCCGGTTTATCTCGAAACAGCACGTAATCCGTTCGGTTTTATCGGCGGCATTGATGCGGCTTGTTTCGATGAAACTTATCTGCGAGCACAAATCAAAGAAGTGGCGCCACATCGCGCGACTGAAAAACGTCCGTTCCGCCTGGCGATTATCCAGCTTGGTACTTATGACGGTACCGTGTACAACGCGCGTCAGGTGGTCGATAAAATCGGTCATCTGTGTGATTACATCCTGTTTGATTCCGCATGGGTCGGTTACGAGCAATTCATCCCGATGATGAAAGAATGCTCGCCGCTGCTGCTGGAGCTGAACGAAAATGACCCTGGCATTATCGTTACGCAGTCGGTACATAAGCAGCAGGCCGGATTCTCGCAGACCTCGCAGATCCACAAAAAAGACAATCACATCAAAGGCCAGAAGCGTCATTGCAGCCATAAAAAGCTCAACAATGCGTTTATGATGCATGCCTCGACCAGCCCGTTTTATCCGCTGTTTGCCGCGCTTGACGTCAATGCGCGCATTCATGCCGGTGGCAGCGGAAAACACATGTGGATGGAGTGCGTGAAGCTTGGTATCGAAACCCGCAAAATGCTGCTTGATCAGTGCTCGATGATTTTACCGTTCGTTCCTCCAACCGTCGGCGGCAAACGCTGGCAGGATCATGAAACCAATGAAATGGCCAACGATGTGCGTTTCTTTGATTTTGTGCCGGGTGAACGCTGGCACGCCTTCGACGGTTATGCCGAGAAACAGTATTTCGTTGATCCGTGCAAGCTGCTGCTGACTACGCCGGGCATTGATGCTTCCAGCGGTAAATACACGGAGTTCGGCATACCGGCGACCATTCTGGCGAACTATCTGCGCGAGAATGGCATTGTGCCGGAGAAATGTGACCTGAACTCGATTTTGTTCCTGCTTACCCCGGCGGAAACACCGGCCAAAATGCAGTTACTGGTGGAAGAGTTGGTGCGGTTTGAGCAATACATCGAAGAAGATGCGCCGCTCAGCGAAGTGCTGCCGACGGTGTATCGCAAAAACGAAGACCGCTACCGGAATTACACCATCCGCCAGCTGTGCCAGGAAATGCATAATCTCTACGTCAGCTTTGATGTGAAAGAGTTACAGAAAGAGATGTTCCGTGAGAGGAGTTTCCCGAAGGTAGTGATGAATGCGCAGGATGCGCATAACGAGTTTATCCGCGATAACATCGAGCTGGTGGCAATTGGTGATGCCGAAGGCCGTATCGCTGCGGAAGGCGCGCTGCCATATCCTCCTGGCGTGCTATGTGTCGTGCCGGGCGAACTGTGGGGCGGGGCGGTTCAGCGCTATTTTATGGCGCTGGAAGAAGGTATCAATCTGCTGCCGGGTTTCTCCCCAGAATTGCAGGGTGTGTATATTGAGAAAAAAACGGTCGGCTGGAAGCGCGTGATGGGGTATGTGGTTTCTGCGTAATTTGCTGTAAAAAATAAATTATCCGCTTGCTGGTTTTCAAATAATGGGGAGGCAATAACCTCTCCATTATTTATGATATTGATATGCTTTGTGAATGTTTTATTGTTTCAAGTATTGCCATTAATATAAATAGTCTGTGTTAGTTTGTTTGATTATTTGTTTGTGTTATTAATTACAGAGAATAATTCGTTTTTTGTATGCTTTGTGTGATATTAATTGTACGTGTTATTTTCATGTTCTTCCTCTCAACTTTCAAATCAAACTTGTTTCCAGATGTTGCTTTTTACTTTCCGTTCCTATAAATTGCCAAGCTTACTTCAACTGTTAAAATAAAAACTCCATGGAAAAGGATGTTAACGGGATGTACGGATTTTTATTTGTCACCCCTATCATTTGTTTTATTTTTTTACTGGCGGCCAGGGCTGTAAGTATTAAATTAAAACTGGTCGACAAGCCTGATTACAGAAAAAAACACAGCAGTAATATTCCGCTGGTAGGCGGCATTGCTATCTATCTCACGGTGGTAGTAATAAATTTACTTTTTTTTCCTTCCGTTGCGCACAATAATGCTTTTCTGATGAGTAGCTTCCTTCTGGTTTGTATCGGTGTTCTTGACGATCGCTATGCTCTTTCAGTATTTCTTCGCGTGATTGTTCAGGCGGCAGGTGCAATTATCATTATGTCTGACGGCGTATATATTAGCTCTTTCGGCAATTTGTGGAACAATTACGAGCTTAGGTTGGGGATCTTAAGTTTCCCCGTCTCATTGCTGGCTGTCTGGGCATCAGTTAATGCTTTCAATATGATAGACGGAATTGACGGGCTGTTAGGCGGGTTAAGTATTCTTTCATTTACGGGATTGGCAATCTGCTTTGCTGTGGCAGGGAAAATACCTATGGCGCTGTACTGTCAGCTTTTTATTGCGGCAATTGTTCCTTTCATTATCCTGAATGTCAGCTGTTCCAGGTTGAAAGTTTTTATGGGAGATGCGGGGAGTACATTCCTTGGGTTTACGGTTATCTGGGCTATCATGCTGGCCACCGGGGAATATAACGCCGTGATGGCACCTGCAACCGCAATCTGGTTGATCGCTGTCCCACTGATGGATCTGGTTGCGGTGATGTTTGGGCGTCTCATCCGAAGACATTCTCCTTTCAAGCCAGACAGAACGCATCTGCACCACTTGCTCATAAATTATGGTTTCTCCAATAAAAAAACTCTCAGTATTATTCTTCTTGGCTCTTTTTTGATGAATGCATTTGGTATCGGATTAAATATTCTTAAAGTAAATGAACTGCTGTCTTTATTTTTATTCTGCCTGATTTTTGTCATCTATTGTTTTGTTCGTCACTGGCTGGCGATTCATACAAAATATTCAGAAGTCTCCCCGGGAGATGAGAATAATAATGAAACCATAGAAATATCAGTACAATAAACACGACGATAAACGATCTGTTATTGTCGTCGGCATTTATACTAATTTATAGATATTTTTAAATTCTGCTTTTTTTAAGCGGAGACTGGCTAATATTAAATTTTTTGTAAAGGACTTATTGGTGATTTTATTATTCTAATGGATGTCTACAACATCCATGGGCGGTAGCGTGAAAAAATACTCAATGCTATCGCAATATTTATCGATCCCTAAATTGAGTAACAATATTCCCTCCAGACTCCTTGTGAAGATTTTGCTAAAAACAACACCATTAAATCTACTCCCCATGAAAATAAACGGTTAAAACGTTATGAAAGTTAAGATTGTTACTATTCCACTCATCATATTTGTAGTATCGCTTTGTGGATGTTCGTTATCGCCTGGTATCGGTATAAGTACTTCGGGTAAAAATGTCGTGGAAGAAAACGGCCCTTATCAGGATATTAATGCAATGGTCGATATTTATCCCATCACGCCTAAACTGGTGGAGTCACTTGTTCGTCACCCTGCCATTGCGACAGTCAATAGCGACCTTGATTCACGTGTTAACAAGTACCAGTACTATGTTGGCATCGGCGATATATTAACAATTACGGTATGGGATCATCCTGAACTGACGACACCTGCCGGTCAGTATCGAAGTGCCGGCGATGCCGGGAACTGGGTTAACGCCGAAGGTGCCATATTTTACCCTTACATAGGGATGGTCAACGTGGCAGGCAAAACGACCTCTGAAATTCGTCGTGATATTACCGCCAGGCTCACCCAATATATTCAATCGCCGCAGGTCGATGTCAATGTTGCGACGTTCCGCTCGCAGAAAGTCTATGTCACCGGTGAGGTGGAAAAATCCGGTCAGTTAGCTGTCACTAACGTTCCCATGACCATTATGGACGCAATTAATCTGGCGGGGGGATTAAGTGAAAATGCGGACTGGAATAATATCGTGTTGTCGCATAATGGCGAGAAATCTCTCATTTCACTGCAGTCTTTAATGAAGCATGGAGATATGCGGCAGAACCGTTTGCTTGAGCCGGGAGATATCCTGTATGTCCCGAGAAACGACGAGCTGAAAGTGTTCGTGATGGGCGAAGTGAAAAAGCAAACGACACTTCGCATGGATCGTAGCGGCATGACACTGACCGAAGCCCTCTCTAATGCCGAAGGCATGGATCCGTTAACGTCGGATGCCACAGGGGTATTTGTCATCAGAACCCTGAAAGGGGATGCTAAAAAGAAAATAGCGAACATCTACCAGTTGAATGCAAGCGATGCTACGGCACTGGTGCTGGGAACCGAATTCCAGCTTGAGCCTTACGATATTGTTTATGTGACGACAGCTCCGCTGGCTAAATGGAACCGTATTATCGGACAATTATTGCCAACCATTACCGGGGTTCATGATCTGACGGAAACTGCCCGTTATATTCGAAACTGGTAAGAAAAGGTGATATTTAATTCTATCCTGGTGGTGTGCGTGGGGAATATATGTCGCTCACCGATTGCCGAAGCCTTGATGAAACAATGTCTGCCTGAAAAAAATATACAGTCGGCAGGCTTATCTGCGCTTAAGGGACAAAGGGCTGATCACATGGCAAAAATGGTGGCAGAACGCCACGGGATATCACTGGAAAATCATAAGGCGAAGCCGTTCACACCAGAAAGGGGTAAGGAGTTTGATCTTATTCTGGTGATGGAGCGGACACATATCAGTGCCATCACTCATTCTTTACCCGAAATCAGAGGGAAAATTATGCTGCTGGGCCACTGGAATCAGCGGAAAGAAATTCCCGATCCTTATGGAAAAGATATGGAAGCATTTGATTATATATTCTCTCTTATAAAAGAGTCAGTATCTGGCTGGAAGGCTGCTTTAAATTATCAGGGTTTAAAATGATTGGAAAAATGACGGGTCAGTCAGGAAATAAATGTATCCCGGACGAGTTTGATTTACGTAAAAATATGGGCGCTATCATTGATAAAAGATACATTATTATTGTGATTACCTTTATTTTTGTCTTTGTCGGTTTGTTATATGCCTTTTTATCATCTCCGGTTTATCATGCTGACGCTTTAGTTCAGGTCGATCACTCAGGTGAAATCGACATGATGAGTAATATCTCGCAATTATTGCCGGCGAAATCGCCTGTTTCTGCAACAGAAATGCAACTGGTTACCTCTCGGGCAATCCTTGGAGAAACGGTTGCTAAACTGAATCTGGATACTGAAGTTCGTTTTATCAGTTTCCCCATCATCGGAGAGGCGATACGACGTTACTCACAGCCTGGAGTACCGCGGATCGCGGTGGATATCTTTGAGCCACGCAGAGGTGTTATCGGAGGTTCTTATACGCTTGAAATTCTCAATGATGCTGAGTATCAGATAACGTCACCGTCCGGTACTACCATATCTGGAACGGCAGGGAAGATGCTGGAAACTCCTGAATTTCGTATCGAAGTGAACGAAATACATGCTCTTAAGGGAGATAAGTTTTCTGTTACCAAAGTTGAAACACTCAAGGTCATTGAGGAGTTACGAGCTAATGTCAACGTCATCGATCAGGGCAAAGATACCGGTATTTTGACTATTAGCTACAATGGCAGGGATCGTAAACAAATTAAGAACATCCTTCAGACAATCATTGATTGCTATGCTCGTCAAAGTATTCACCGAAAAGCGGAAGAAGCGGAGAAAAGTCTGGAATTTATTAAGAGTCAGCTTCCGCAGGTAAAAAACAATCTCGGAATCGCGGAAACGAAATTAAACGCCTTCAGAAGCCGTAACAATTCCGTAGATTTACCGATGGAAGCAAAATCAACTCTCGATAGCATGGTGCAACTCGATGGTCAGATTAATCAGCTTATCCTTAAAGAAACCGAAATTTCAAAGTTATATACAACACAACATCCGGCTTATTTAGCATTGATTGAAAAAATCCAGGTTCTGAAAGATGAAAAGAAAAATCTGAATGAAAAAGTCAGCACCTTACCTCTGACGCAACAGGAAGTCGTCAGATTGACGCGTGATGTCCAATCGGGCCAGCTCGTTTATATGCAGTTGTTGAATAAGCAGCAAGAACTTAAAATCAGCCAGGCAAGTACTATTGGCTCTGTCAGAATTATTGACAGTGCCGTCACAGGATTAAAACCGGTTAAGCCTGATAAAGTCCTGGTAATATTTATCTTTGCTTGCCTGGGATTGATTTCATCAGTTGGATTTATACTGGCACAGGTCTCATTACAGCAGGGTATCGACTCCGCAGAAATACTTGAAGATATCGGACTTAATGTCGTTTCAAATGTGCCTCTGTCAGAGTGGAGGAATAATCACTATTCTCATTCTATGAGTGATACTCGGCCTGTTAGTTTGTTAGCACTTGAAAAAGCATCAGATATTGCGATAGAAGCTCTGAGGAATTTAAGAACCAGTTTGTATTTCTCGATGATGGAAGCTCGTTCAAATGTGTTGATGATCTCCGGTGCCACTCCGGAGGTAGGGAAAACATTCATCAGCTCCAACCTTGCAGTGGTAGTGAGTCAGGCTGACAAGCGGGTCTTATATATTGACTGTGATATGCGAAAAGGATATGCGCATCGGATCTTCGATATTAAGAACGTCGGATTAACCGATGCGATTACGGGTTCAATCACATGTCAGGAAGCTGTTCAGAGTACTAAAATCCCCGGACTGGATATTATCACTCGCGGGAAGTGGTCAAAAAACCCTTCAGAGCTTTTGCTGCGTAAGCAGTATCACGATCTTATTCATTGGGCCTCAGACAATTATGATTTCGTCATACTTGATGCGCCACCAGTCCTTGCGGTAAGCGATGCCGTTATTATAGGTAGGTATGCAGGTATTTCTATGCTGGTCGCTAAATTTGAGCAGAGCACAGTGCGTGAAATAGAATCCGCAATCAGAGTATTTAACAGAAATAATATTGATATTAATGGAGTGATACTCAACGCAGTAGTTAATAAACCTTCAGGGTTTTATAACTATGGTAAAAAAGAAATATATGAATATCATTCGCCTGAAACATGAGAGTTTACCACTGAGTTTTGATATTGCAGGGGTTAACAGAGATTCTTATTTTTGACAATCAAGACTGAATCACGATGCTTATCATGCCAGTTAGTGAAAAATAATGAGAAAGATATTCAGTGATAGTATTATTTATGTCGGCGGGGAACTGATTGTAAAAATCTTCCCCTTCCTTCTTCTCCCTGTTCTCTCACGTGCTTTAGGCCCTGAGCAGTATGGGAAAATATCCTTATTTAATGCCTATGTCGCGGTCTTTTTTGTCTTCATTGGACTAAACGCATCTGCCGCAATAATTAAGTACGAATATACGCAAGAAGATTACAACTCGTCAGACTATTTCTTCTCCTCTGTCATTATATCATCCGTTGTCTTTATCCTTTGCGTTGCTGGGGTATATGCTTTTTATCCGAGTGATATAATTATTCTTGCCGCGATTGCGGGATATTTTCAATGTATTTATACAAACCTCGTATCGATTAATCAGTCCAGGAGAGAAGCGAAGAAATACATGACTGCTCAAGTCCTTAATGCAGCAATGTCATTCGTTATCACATTATTGTTCCTGTACTGTTTTAAGGTAAGCTATGAAATCAGGGTTTACGCGATTATTCTTGGTTTCCTGATTTCAATATTTATTTCTTCATGGTCCAACAGAAACTGGCTGAAGCAGGCCGATTTTTGTTTTGATACCGTTAAAAAAACATCATCACAATTGCTACTTTTTGGTATTCCACTCATTATTCATAATATGAGCTTTCTGGCCCGGTCAGGACTGGACAGGATTATGATCAGTAACTATTTTTCCAGCTCCACGCTGGGAAATTACTCTGCATCATTTCAGTTAAGCGTAATTATTACTGTGGTGCTGATGGCCCTGAATAAAGCATTAACACCTCATCTGTAC
Source organism: Rahnella sp. NRRL B-41462 (assembly GCF_003263525.1). Lineage (NCBI taxonomy): Bacteria > Pseudomonadati > Pseudomonadota > Gammaproteobacteria > Enterobacterales > Yersiniaceae > Rahnella > Rahnella sp. NRRL B-41462. The sequence continues at coordinate 9,348 of NZ_JYDF01000007.1, forward strand.
AGTCAGTTGAAAAATAATAAAATCAGCCGTAAACACTTTACACTGATCTTCGTTGGGTATTTTTTTATGAGCACACTGGTAACCATTGTGGCACAGTTAATTCCCGAGGGAGTATACAATCTGGTGGCGGGTGAGGAGTATAAGGACGTTAAACGATTTGTAGTCATTATGGTACCTGCATTTTTATCGCAGGGGTTCTATCTGATTATGGCATCGACTTGTTTTTTTCATGGGAAGAGTAAAGCAATTTCTTATTGTACTTTTACAGGTGGGGTTATCCATTGTGTTATATTATTCTTGGTCTGTAAGTTTATGAACGTGTTTTCTGTACCATGGGTATTGTTTTTCTCAAATAGTTTTGTTGCTTTGCTGATGTATATAACTGTGTTCAGGCCTGTGACAGAGAGCGACCAGTGAGGTAACAGTGAATATTAATTTTAAACGTGGTGTTATTTACCTTTGTTTGATGATGCTCACTTCTGTAAGTATAACACATCTTATTTTTGATGCCCGTGATGCTGCAGGCGTGGTGATTTTTACTTTGACCGCGTTGAGCATTCCCGCGATTACCATTCCAGGGGCCCGGTATAATTATTTGATCATTGCGGCATTACTATTTTCTGCTATCTATACTTTTTATTGTATTAATTTTTTTAATATTTTCCCCGGGATAGATGCCGTACGATATTATAATTTTTTACTGTCAAATAATTCGCTGGGTGAAATTTTATCCGGTGCTGTGGCGAGAATGGCCACAATGCATGAGAACGGCATGACTGAAGGGCCGGGATCCTTCTTTATTTTCGGGGTGCCAGTTCAAATATTTTATAGTTTGATGCCTGCCAAAGATCCATTTTATATTGTTATTTTCAATTGTATGTTTAAATTGATGAGCATCGCGGCAATGAGTCGATTATTTTCTAATGTGAGTTCAGTTGATTTTCGCTGTGTTCTGATATCCCTGATTATTGTTTCTCCAACGTTTAATTATTTTTCTTCAGTTTTTGGTAAAGATATATTCATTCTCTTTCTGACAATCCTTCTGGCTTTGGCGTTAGTCGATTTTTGTAAGACGCAGGGGAAAGTGATGCGATTATTAAAGGCCGTTGTGATACTGATGCTGGCTGGCTATTGTTTCCTGCTCCGACCTTATTCTCCCGTAACGGCACTTCTGTATGTGGTTTTTACTCTGGAATATTACCGGGCAATGAAGTTCATCACGTTAGGGGCTTTTTTTATTCTCATGCTGGCCGCATTTTTCAAATCTATTCTGCTGATTATTAACTGGCCAATGATTTTTGCTTTTATGTATATGGCCCCTAACCCTGCGCAGTGGATGAATTATGAAGGGTTTACATTACTACCTGCGCTCTGTGTCATTGTGACTTTAGTTCTTCTTATTATCAGGACAATAAAATATACCACACTCATTTTGGACTCCAGACTGATGTCATCGATTATGTGTGTCCTGATTTATTCTGCCGTAATGACGTTGGTTGGGTTCTACGCTATCCGTACCGATTATACTTTTGGAAGCGTGGGGGATGCCGTTTTCAGAAAACAATTGCTAATTATGCCACTGGTTATTTTCTCCATATTGCTTTATTTAAGAACCTACGCCTCAGGGACATCAGATGAAGAAAATTAAAGTTGTACACCTGTTAGGTCAATTGGATATCGGTGGGATTGAAAGCTGGCTTTTTGATTTTGCGATAGAAACCTCAGGAAGTATTCAACACACCTTTATCGTCGATAAGCCCCATAAAGGGTTTTACGAAGATGCTTTATTAGCTATGGATTGCAAAATAATACATATTCCTTCTTATAAAAAACCGCTGAAATACCTGGCTGCCTTATTCTCCGTTTTCAGGAATAACAAATATGACGTCTGTCATAGTCATGTCAGCTTCAATAATGGTTTCGTGGCGTACATTGCTAAAAGGTGTGGAATAGCACGGATTATTTCCCATGCTCATTCAGATCGAACGCTGTACTACCAAAATGCTGGTCCGATAAAACGCATTGAAATTAGTTTCAAAATTCTCCTGGCTAAGCGTTATTCAACCTGTTGCGTCGCGGTAAGTGAAGATTCAGCGCGTTGCCACTATAAAACAGGGGCGCCTGTGGTCAATATTATTCCCTGTGGCAAAGATTTCCATCGTCTTGTGTCTACTGCTCCCACCAGCCTTAAACATGATCTGGGCATTGCTGAAAGCACGTTCGTATTGGGAACCGTCGGGCGAATGGAATCCGTCAAAAATCACAAATTCCTGCTTGAAATACTGTCGCAATACCGGGATCAAGATGTGTGTTTACTGATTGTAGGTGAAGGAAGTTTGCGAAAAGACTTGCACAAAAGGGCCGTGGAGCGGGGTCTCGCTGACAAAGTTATCCTGACCGGCGCAAGAAATGATGCATTGTTAATTTTACGCGATGTTATGGATGTGTTCCTGTTCCCGTCGCTGCACGAAGGTCTCGGGCTTGCGGCTATTGAAGCTCAGGCTGCCGGATTACCGGTCATCGCGTCCTTGCACGTTCCGCGGCTTATTGATGTGACTGAGCGTATTTCCCATCAGTCACTCAGCGATCTCTGCGCATGGACGTCAGAGATTGATGTATTGATGACTCAGTCAGCAACGAAAAAAATCAATACTGATGTAATAACAGGGCGCTTTTCAATCGGGCAGAATGCGGCAGAAATATTGAGGTTATATGCCTGAAAATATTAAAACTGGCCGTGCGTCTTTTCGTCGCTGGCGGGGAGTTATTCTTGTTTTATGTGCCATAACGTCTCTTTTACCGCAAATTTTCCGCGCTTATCTTCTGGATGTCTTCTCCGGTTTTCCCGGAAGAATCGGGGTAGGGATCCGTTATATTCTTATTCGTACGCTGGTAAAAACGTGCGGAGAGAATGTCTATATCGGACGATGGTGCGTATTCAAAAATCCGCAAAACCTCTCACTGGGTAGTAATATCAGTTTTCATGAACGTGCTTATGTTGATGCTGCCGGAAATATTTCTGTGGGCAGTGATGTATCGTTTGCACATTCTGTTTCGATCATCTCCTTTGAACATCGTTACGAATTGTGCGGACAGCCCTTTAAATATCAGTCGCTCGACCTGAGAAATGTTTGTATTGCTTCAAATGTATGGGTGGGATGCGGAGTAAGGATCCTGGCAGGTTCGGTCATTGATTCTGACGTCGTGGTAGCGGCGAATTCTGTTACCAAAAAACACCTTACGGCGGGGGTGTATGCTGGATCCCCTGCAATGAAAGTTAAGGAATTACCATGAAAATGGTTTTTGCGCATGACCACTATTTTATTCATCACGATGAGAAAGTATATTCTCCTGGTAAACTTCCTTATTCTGCTTTTGCCCGGTATTTTCATCATTTTAATGAAATAATAGTTTTATCTCGTTATAAAAGTGATTCCTCATTTTCGCCGCACTGGACTCTGGCCAGCGGCGATGGAATGGTTTTCAAAAAAATAGAAAATCATTCCTCTTTGAAGTCTGTGTTATTACCCTCCCGTAAAAATGTCATCGCAATTAAAGAAGCTCTCAGAGGCTGTGATGGCGTTGTGATCAGGTTACCCAGCGAAACAGGTCTTATTACCGCAAAGCTTGCGCGGCAGATGAATATTCCTTATGTCGTTGAGGTGGTCGCGTGCCCCTGGGATGCGATGGTCGGATACGGCTCATTGAAAGGATTACTCTATGCCCCGGTATTAACCTGGCGAGTGAAGCAGGCGATTAAAAAAGCCTGGGGTGCTATTTATGTGACAGGCAGTTTTTTGCAAAAACGCTATCCCAACAGACATCATGTAGTGTCTGCTTCTAACGTAGAATTATTGCCGACTTCGGCTTATGTTCTTAATCAAAGGCTGCATAAAATCACTGCGTCTTCCAGCGGGCCTTTCAAAATAGGTATGATTGCTTCTCTTGACAGTCCACACAAAGGTTTTAATACCCTTTATCAAGCAATTTATCGGCTAAAAAACAGAGGCTTTTCGATCGTTCTTGAAATCACGGGTGCGGGAAGTAAATTCAAGAATATTAAAATGATTGATGAATTATCCCTGCGTGACAATATTATTTTCTCCGGACCAAGGACGCCGGGGAAAGACATTTTTTCATTTCTTGATACTGTCGATCTCTATGTGCAGCCGAGTAATCAGGAAGGGTTGCCACGGGCTGTGATAGAGGCCATGTCGCGAGCCTGCCCCGTGATCACCAGTTCTGCCGGAGGAATGCCTGAGTTATGTCAAAGCGAATATTTGCATAAGCCCGATGATGCCAATGGGTTGGCAAAAAACATTGAGAAATTACTGAATAACCGTCATGAAATGTTAATGATGGCGCACTACTCGTTTAATAAGGCGCGTTTTTATCAACCTGAGTTATTAGAAAGAATTCGCTTTGATTTCTTCAGCCACTATAAAGATTATTTGCTTTCCCGCAGGAGCGCTTAGGGTGCAACATCCTCTTTGTTTTTGTTGCGTCGTACTGATAGTGCTGATGAGCGGCTCTTTATGTCGGGCTGAGACAGTCATCATTGACTGCCTGATTACGCCTGACATTTATCACTTTTTTAAAGAGAGGGAAATAAAAAATACGCAGATTAAAATAATTCACCCTGGCTGTTTCCTCAGTCATCCTCTCTTCATTGACAGCAATACCTCGCTTTCCGGTGAAAAAAGTGCGCAAATTCAACAGACTTTTACCTTACCGGATACTGTTGGCGTGATAAATATTTCTTCGGGCGATAGCACAAGGGCTGTCAGTAATGTGCAAATTTCGGGGGTTTATTTTATTGGCGGCGCAGAAAAAAACGGCTTTGCAGAACATGATCCTCTGATCAGTATATTCAATGCGCACGATGTTACGCTTTCAAATTTAAACCTCACAGGGTTTCGTGGCGATGGAGTTTATGTCGGGCAGGGGAATGTTGTTTCAAACCACCATATTGTGATAAGAAACGTCATCTTTGACGGCGTTAACTTCAGTAACCGTAATGGCATTAGTATTATTGACGGGCATGATATCCTTATTGATGGAAATCGCTTTACCCGTATTTCACGTAAAGGAATGCCAGGCAGCATTGATCTGGAACCTAACACTTCGCTTCAGCGCATTTATAACATTATGATCAGTCGTAATCATTTCACTGATGTGCATGGAATGGCTGCTATTGTGATAAGCCTGAGGCATGCGGGAGGGACTGTTCCTGATAACGTCACGATCAAAGGTAATATCTTCGACAAGGTTGTCAGAGGTATTCTCATCAAATCGGCAATTCCTAAAATTCATGTTAATAATAATTTTCACATTTTTGATAATCGGAGTTCATCTGCAAGTAAAGGAGATTACAGCATTTGTAATGTCAATGCTGCGACAGGTAACAATCTTCCTGCAATAGAAAAGTATTCTGATTCATGCTGGAAATCTTTAAGGATAAATCAGGATGTATTGCAATAAGAGTTGAAAGTTATTTTCTGCCACAAAAAGGAACTATAATTTTGAATGGAATCGATAAGAAAAACATCATCGCAATCACCGCCAACACCAGTTGGTATCTTTATAATTTTCGTAAAAATACTATTCTTGCTCTGTTAGAGAGTGGCTATCAGGTTATAGCCATCTCACCTGTGGATGAATATACTCACCGGCTTGCTGAACTGGGATGTAAAACCGTTTCAGTGAAAATAGACTCTGGTGGGACTAGCATTATTAAAGATTCTATTACTCTGCTTTCGTCCTGGTATGTATTACGTAAAGAAAAAGTGGATGTCATTCTGAATTTTACACCTAAAAATAATATCTACTTTACGCTCGCAGCAAAGGTATTGAATATTCCAGCCATTAATAATATCGCCGGACTGGGCAGTGTTTTCATGAGCAAAGGGATGGTAAGGGTAATCTGTCAGCACCTGTATCGGTTCAGCCAGCGCTACGCGGCCAAAATATTTTTTCAAAATGAGGATGACCGCGAATTATTCCTGACTGAAATGCTGCCTGATTACTTACATACCGAACGTTTACCGGGTTCTGGGGTTGATCTGGTTCGTTTTAATGTGACACCGGCACCCGACGATGATGTCGTGCGTTTCACCCTGATTGCACGCATGCTTTATTCCAAAGGGGTTGAGCATTATGTTGAAGCCGCACGTAAACTCAAGAAGCGTCATGGTCAACGCTGCGAATTTCGCTTGTTGGGATTTCTGGATGTTAGCAATCCGGCAGCGGTGAAGACTGAGCGTATGGCCGCCTGGATTGAGGAAGGTAATATTCTATATCTGGGGACATCCGATAATGTTGAGCAGGAAATCGCGCAGGTTGATTGTATTGTGCTGCCTTCTTTTTATCGTGAAGGCGTGCCGAAATCATTACTTGAAGCCGGAGCGATGGGAAAGCCGCTGATTACCACCCGTAATATTGGCTGTCAGGATACGGTAGATGACGGGATAAATGGCTTTCTGTGTGAGCCGCAAGATACGGACTGCTTAACGCGGGCGATGGAGCGGCTCATTAATATGACTCATGTGCAACGCCTGGAAATGGGTAATGAGAGCAGGAAAAAGATGGTCAGGGAGTTCGATGAAAAGATCGTTATTTCCCGTTATCTGAAGGCGATCGAACAAGTCTTGCCCTGAAACGGCGGCTATTCTGCCTCCGCTTCAGGGCTATTTGCTGACAAAATGTTAATCCACGCGGCGATAGCTGCGCTGAGTATTGTTCACTTTATACAGATAGCGGCGCGATTCCCCGGACGGATGTTTGGTCGTCAGGGTGGTGTAGACATCGCCCGGTGACATATTGTTGATGATGTTAAACGCCTGAGTTTTATTACTTGAGAACACGCGCAACACGCTGCCCGCCCCACCATTATAAGCAGTAATCACCGCATAACGACGCGATGTCGGGTTGCTGATATTCCCCAGATACACGTTTTGCAACATCGCCAGATACGCGGTGCCGGTATTAATATTATTCTGCGGATCAAACAGATAGCTGCGACTCGGCTTGCCCCATTTCCCTTCGGATTTGAACACATCTACGCCTGCGGTGTGCTGCACAACCTGCATCAGACCCAGCGCATCAGCATTACTGACCGCATACGGGTTAAAGGCCGATTCTGTTTGCATGATCGCCAGTATCAGCGACTGATCGACACCATATTTCGCGGACGCTTCCCGGATCATCGGCAGGTATTTATGCGCACGCTGATTCAGGTGGTTTGGCACCATCTGAATCGTCACGGAATAAATCACGTGCAGACCGGACTGACGACGCATCAGCTTGTTCTGGATCAGATAGTCGGCAAAGCTGGCTGCGCGGCCTTCCCAGCGGATTGGCTGACCGGTGTTGTCGAGAACCTGACCGTACAACATCGGTTCACGGCTGATCTGGATATCGTTGACGTCTGAATAGAGATCAACGTTACCCGGGTCATCGCCCACCAGTAAGGTGCTGATAATTGCCTTACGCAGGCTGGCGGCCGGATCGGTGCCTGAAATGGTTTCGAGGGTGATGGTACCCGCATCAAAGTTGATGTGGCTGCGGGTGTAATACTGATCGCTATATTTCACGTAGTCTTTCGGACCCGCGATCAGCACTTCATTTATGCCCCAGATGTTTTCGATGTTATGGGCGAACTGCCCCATCAAAATATCGAATCCGTTGGTATCTTTCACATAAGCTTCGTTGAACTGGTTTTTCTTACTGCCGGAGCAGGAGATCAACATTGGCGCGATAATCAGCAAAGCTAAAATTTTCTTCATCTTACAAGCCGTTTCTGCTGAAAGAAGCAGGCGCCCGGAGCGCCTGCCTTAATGTTTCAACCATTGTTACAAATGATTATTTTGATGGCGGGGTGTAGCCTTCGATATGAACGTCCTGACCTTCAAACAGAAAATTCACCATTTCCTGTTCCAGCAATTTACGGTCATCCGGGTTCATCATGCTGAGTTTCTTTTCGTTGATCAGCATGGTCTGTTTGGCCATCCACTGTGACCAGGCTTCTTTGGAAATTTCATTGAAAATACGTTTGCCAATCTCGCCAGGGTACAGCTGGAAGTCTTGCCCTTCGGCATCGCGCTTGAGAAAGGTGCAAAAAATCGTTCTGCTCATGCTAATTCCTTATCGATCGTTCTTTTGGGGCGGTTATTTACCAGCGGTCTGTTTTGCTAATTGCACCAGCAGACGTTCAACCGGCGCAGCCAGCCCGACGGATTGTGGTTGCGCTAAGTTATACCAGAGACCCGCACCTTCATCCATGCAACCTGCCGGAGAACGCAGATTTAACCACATCGGGACGATATCCAGATGGAAATGGCTGAAAGTGTGACGAAAGGCGGTCTGCTGCTGCAACGCATTTTGCGTAACACCGTATTTTTGCAGCCCCAGCGTGAGTTCGTCTTCGGTCGAATATTGCGGGAAGCAGAACAATCCGCCCCACAGGCCGACGGACGGACGCTGCTCCAGCCAGACTTTATCCTCCTGCTGGATCATCAGCATAAAGGCCGTTTTTTCCGGTAACGTCGTCTTGGGTTTTTTCCCCGGATATTTTGCCCAGCTGTGATGTGCATAGGCTTCACAGCCTGACTTCACCGGACATAGCTCGCATTTCGGCTTACTGCGGGTACACACCATCGCACCCAGATCCATCATTGCCTGATTAAACTGCGCGACCCCTTCGGCAGGTGTGACATCTTCACTGATTGTCCACAGTTTATTTTCGGTTTTCTTCTCGCCCGGCCAGCCGTCAACGGCGTAGCAGCGGGCCAGCACACGTTTCACATTGCCGTCCAAAATGGGGTAATGCTGATTCAGTGCCAGCGACAAAACGGCACCCGCTGTGGAACGGCCAATGCCGGGCAGCGCAAGAATTTCATCAAAGGTTGTTGGAAATACGCCGCTGTGCTGGCTGACGATAGTTTGCGCTGCTTTATGCAGGTTTCGTGCGCGGGCGTAGTAACCCAGCCCGGTCCACAGATGCAGTACTTCATCGAGTGGCGCGGCGGCGAGATCAGACACCGTCGGGAAACGTTCCATAAAGCGTTCAAAATACGGGATGACAGTCGCTACCTGCGTTTGCTGCAACATCACTTCAGAAAGCCAGACTTTATAGGGGGTTTTTGCGATTTGCCAGGGCAGCGTTTTGCGGCCATAGCGCTGATACCAGTCGAGCACCAGCGGCGAAAAACTTTTTGCTTCCATAAAACCAGGGGTTTCCATCATGGGTGAATTACAGTCCGGCAGGGTTAAAAGACGGGGCTGATCACATCACAGTTCCCGTCTGGCTGTAAACCGGAACTTTCCGCACTGTATTGACGGATTTCCTGCCGTCAAACCTTGCTAATCGGGAGTAAGTTTGGATAATGCGCCTTTCCTTATATTCAGTGACCAAAGCACAGGCATCCGCGCGCGGGTACCGCGTCTTGCCAATCGGAGTGGAAACACCATGAAAAACGACGTCATTTCACCGGAGTTCGACGAGAACGGTCGCGCGATGCGCCGTATCCGTAGTTTTGTCCGCCGTCAGGGCCGTCTGACCAAAGGTCAGCAATTCGCGCTGGACAATTTCTGGCCGGTGATGGGCGTGGAGTTTCAGGCAGAACCTCTGGCAATTGATGCCTTGTTTGGTCGCCCGGCACCGGTTGTGCTGGAAATCGGTTTCGGGATGGGCACCTCGCTGGTCACGATGGCGAAACAGAACCCGGACCAGAATTTCATCGGCATTGAAGTTCACTCGCCTGGCGTCGGTGCCTGTCTTGCGACCGCGCATGAAGAGGGTGTCAGTAACCTGCGCGTAATGTGTCACGATGCGGTCGAAGTGTTGGAAAAAATGATTCCGGATGGCTCGCTTGACATGGTGCAGCTATTCTTTCCTGACCCGTGGCACAAAGCGCGTCATAATAAGCGCCGTATCGTGCAGCCGGAGTTCGTTGAGAAGCTGCGCAAAAAATTGAAAGTGGGCGGTGTATTCCACATGGCAACCGACTGGGAGCCTTATGCGGAGCACATGCTTGACGTCATGACCAGTTTAGAAAACTGGGTGAACCTGTCGCAGGAGGGCAATTATGTCCCGCGTCCGGAATCCCGCCCGGTGACCAAGTTCGAAATGCGTGGCCAGCGTTTAGGCCACGGCGTATGGGATCTGATGTTTGAGAGGAAGCAATAATGGCTACAAATCGCAGTCGTCGTTTACGTAAGAAGTTACACATTGCCGAGTTCCAGGAACTGGGCTTCTCTGTAAAATGGCGTTTCCCGGAAGGTACCGCGGTAGAAACCATTGACGAATCACTGGATAAATTCATTGACGGTGTGATCGAGCCAAACAAGCTGGCCTTCGACGGCAGTGGCTATCTGCAATGGGAAGGTCTGGTTTGCCGTCAGGACATCGGCCATTGCACTGATGAACAACGTGCGCTGGTCAAAAAATGGTTAGAAGACCATAAAATGGAAGACGTGGAAGTTTCTGAGTTATTCGATATCTGGTGGGACTGATTCTGCCGTCATCCTTCGAATTGTCTCTGCGTTGACTGCCTTCACTTACCCCGGTCACTTACTTTTGTAAGCTCCCGGGGATAAGTTCAGTTGTCGCCTTGATACAACTCGAATGATTTAGGCAGATCCTGAGGATCTCTGAATCTCATAAAGGTGCCTTCCGGCACCTTTGTTACATCTGGAGGCAGGACGTTGGGTACCGAACTTGATAACAGTTTGCTGGAAGATATTCTTGCGCAGGTCAGGCCGCTGATAGGTCGGGGTAAAGTGGCCGGTTACATTCCTGCTCTGGCGGAAGTCAGCCCCGATCATTTAGGAATCGCCGTGTGTACCACGAAAGGGGAGATCTTTCGTGCCGGTGATGCCGATATTCGTTTCTCGATCCAGTCGATCTCAAAAGTTCTCAGCCTGACGCTGGCGCTGACCCGTTATCAGGAAAGCGAAATCTGGCAGCGTGTCGGCAAAGAGCCGTCCGGTCAGCCATTCAATTCTCTGGTACAGCTTGAGCTGGAACAGGGTAAACCGCGTAACCCGTTCATCAATCCGGGCGCACTGGTGGTCTGCGATATGCTGCAAACCCGGCTTTCGGCACCGAAGCAGAGAATGCTGGAAGTGGTGCGTCAGCTGGCCGGATCGGCAGATCTCAACTACGATCGGCACGTTGCGCGTTCCGAGTTTGAGCACTCCGACCGCAATGCGGCGATTGCGTATCTGATGAAGTCTTTCGGTAATTTCGACAACGACGTCATCACCGTTTTGCACACCTATTTTCACTACTGCGCATTGCGCATGAGCTGTGAAGAGCTGGCGCGCACCTTTGTGTATCTGGCCAATAAAGGGCATCCGCTGGGTAGCGAGACACCGCTCATTGATGCCCGTCAGGCACGGCAGATTAATGCGATGATGGTGACCAGCGGTATGTACGATGGTGCGGGTGAGTTCGCCTATCGCGTCGGGATGCCGGGCAAATCCGGTGTCGGCGGCGGTATTATTGCCGTGGTGCCGGGGGAGATGTGTATCGCGGTATGGTCGCCGGAACTTGACGCGGCAGGGAACTCTTTGGCAGGTATTGCTGCCTTAGAACTACTGGCGCAACGTATTGGCCGTTCAATTTTTTGAGTTTGCTGTCTTAAGGGAGAGTACATGTTAGTAAAAAGTGGAGTGGTAAAAACCGGACTTGCTGCGTTGCTGGCTCTCAGTGCGTGGAGCGCACAGGCGGACTATCAGTGTGCCGTACAGCCTAAAGATGATGTGATCATTAAGCCGCAGACCGTTCAGGTGGTCGGCAACAGCGGTGATTTGCTGATCACGCCAAATGGTAACGTGACCCTCAACGGTAAAGACATGACCCTGAGCGCCAGACAGCGTCAGGAAGCGATCGATTATCAGGCCGGTTTGCGCCGCGACCTGCCGTGGATTGATCAGGGTGCGACGGCGCATCTCGAAAAAGGCCGCGTGGCGGTAGATCGGGTGATCGTCGAGAAACTGGGCACCGACAGCAACGTGCGTAACCGTCTGGTCACGCTCGACAAGCAACTGAAGCAACAAATGAACCTGATCATTGAGCACCGCGCCGACGGTCTGACCTTCCACCATAAAGCGGTGGATCAGGTTAAGCAAAACGGTCAGAAGCTGATGGAACAAACCATGGGCGGCGTGATGCAGGACAGCATCAACGAAATGGGCCTCAAACAGGCTACCAGCGGTGGGAATCCGTTGCAGGCGATGATGGGTAATCTTGGCGGGCTGCAGCAAGCCATTCAGGAAGAGTGGAACAAGCAGGAAAAAGAGTTCAAAGCCTTTGGCGATGACGTCTGTAAGCGTGTGACGAATCTGGATACTCAGCACAAAGCCTTGCTGGCGGATTTGAAAAAGTAACCGGCTAAATGACAGACACAAAAAAACCGCGATTACGCGGTTTTTTTGTTGGAAAACGAACCGTCCTTTGTGAACTGCACCTTACTCCCCCAAAAACAGCTCCAGCAGTGAGTTGAGGAATAATTTTCCTTTGCCGGTGATCTGCCAGTGCGTGGCGGTTTCCACCAGATATTCTTTGGTGATCGCTTCGTCAAGCTGTGCGCGTATCACCGACTCATCCAGCCCGGTATACAGACCAAACTCTTCACGCGGCGCGCTTCCAGCAGGCGGAAGCGGTTCATGAAGAATTCAAACGGCAAATCTTCGGTTTCGACCGGATGTTGTTTGTCCATATAACGTCCCTGCATATAGCCGCGAGGATGTTTGGTTTTTACGGTACGCAGGATTTGCCCGTCGGGCTGCGTCAGTTTGCCATGCGCGCCACAACCGATGCCGAGATAATCCCCGAAGCGCCAGTAGTTCAGATTGTGCTGACACTGGTAGCCCGGTTTGGCATACGCCGAGGTTTCATACTGCTGATAACCGGCGGCAGTCAGCAACTGATCGCCTTGCTCGAAAATATCCCACAGTGCATCGTCATCCGGCAGGGTCGGCGGACGCGAGGCGTACATTGTGTTCGGCTCAATAGTCAGCTGATACCACGACAAATGCGGCGGGTTGAGTGCAATAGCCTGACGCAAATCGTCCAGCGCTTCTTCCAGCGTCTGATCCGGCAAGCCGTGCATCAGATCCAGATTGAAGCTGCGCAGGTTCAGGCCGGTCGCCAGATGCGCCGCGCGTGTGGCTTCGTCAGGGCCATGAATACGCCCCAGACGCTCCAGTTTCTGCGCATCGAAACTTTGCACGCCAATGGAGATACGGTTCACACCGGCGCGCTGATAGCCGCTGAAGCGGTCTGCTTCGACGGTACCCGGATTAGCTTCCATGGTGATTTCAGCATTAGCATCGAGCGGCAAACGCGCGCGCACGCCGTCGAGCAGATTCTGCATCGCTTCGCTGCTCAGCAGACTTGGGGTTCCGCCGCCGATAAAAATCGTCCCCACACTGCGTCCGCCCACCAGATGCAGGTCTGCATCCAGATCAGCCAGCAGATGCGCGACATAATCGTCATGCGGCACTTCACCCTTTAACGCGTGCGAGTTGAAATCGCAGTAAGGGCATTTTTGCACGCACCACGGAATATGGATGTAGAGACTCAGCGGCGGTAACTTACGCATTCTTCTGTACAGCCTCTTTCATCGCGGCAAGCAATAGTTTCAGTGCCTGTCCACGGTGCGAGACCGCACTTTTTTCTTCACGGGTCAGTTCTGCGGCGGTCTTGCCCAGCTCAGGAACATAAAAAATCGGGTCATAACCGAAGCCGCCTTCGCCTGCTTCGGCAAAGGTAATCTCACCAGCCCAACTGCCGTGACACACCAGCGGCGTCGGGTCTTCAGCGTGGCGCATATACACCAGCACACAATGGAACTGCGCATCGCGCTGACCCTGTGGCACGTCTTTCAGCGCCACCAGCAGTTTATCGAGGTTTTGCTGATCGCTGGCATCAACGCCTGCGTAGCGTGCGGAGTAAATCCCCGGCGCGCCGCCGAGAAAATCCACCGCCAGACCTGAATCATCAGCAATGGCTGGCAAACCGGTGACCGCTGCCGCATGGCGGGCCTTCAGGATGGCGTTCTCAATGAACGTCAGCCCGGTTTCTTCGGCAGATTCAACACCGAGTTCCGTTTGTGCGACCACGTCCAGCCCGAAACTGGCCAGAAGATGTGCGAGCTCACGCACTTTACCGGCGTTGCCGGTAGCTAATACGACTTTCTGCATGGGAGAGTCCTGACGTAAACGTTATTCTGCGAGCAGTACCGCGACCTCAGTCGGGATATTTTGCGGATGTGTAATGCGGACTTGTTTATGGCGGCCCAGTTCGCCCTTTTCAATGCTGACCTGACTTTTGGCGACTTTAAACTGTTTTGCGAGAAATTTCACCAGATGTGTGTTCGCCTGACCATCAACCGGCGGGGCGGTGATGGCGACTTTCAGTTCGTCGCCATGCAAACCCACCAGGCTGTCGCGGCTGGCTTTGGGCTGGATAACCAGCCGCAAAACCAGCGCATCAGATTGCCAGAACGCCGGGCTTAAAGCTGGAACCACAACGCACCCAGCAGATCCATCCCCAGATAATTCAGCATATAGAGGATAAGGATCACCACCATCGCCGAGAAATCGATGCCGCCCATCGCCGGAAGAATACGACGGATTGGCGCCATCAGCGGCTCAGTCAGTTGCATCAGCAGATAATCCATCGGCCCGCGGCCCTGGCTCACCCAGCTCATCAGCGAGCGGATAATCACCAGCCAGAACACCAGATAACCGGCGGCTTTAACCAGCCCTATCAGGCCAATCAGCAGGCTGCTCAGACCAAAGAAAATAGCGCCGCTTTGAATAAGCAACAGCAGCGGGAATTTGATGGTGCAAAGGATAAACGCCAGCAGCAAACTCGCGCTGTCAATCGGGCCCAGCGGCGGAATAATCCGGCGAAGTGGGCCGATAACAGGCTGAGTAATTTTCACCACGAACTGTGAAAACGGGTTATAAAAATCTGTACGTGCCCATTGCATCCAGATGCGCAGTAGCAGAACCATCACGTAGAGATCTATGAGGGTTTTAACCAGAAACGTCAGCGTTAACATAATTCTCCTATGCCCTTCATCCTTCGCGTGTCGTCTTGACGCAACACGAATGATTTTGGGCAGTGTTATTTTATTATTTGCTCTTATTAGAACAGTTTTTCCATTTCCTGCGCGCGGGTAATGGCGGCCTGCATGGCCTCGGAGACAATCTCCGGTAATTTACGGTCGGTGAAAACCTTCAGAGCTTCAAACGTCGTGCCGCCTTTGGACGTCACATTCTCACGAAGTTGTGACAATGGCGTGTCCGGACTGGCGGCGACTAAAGCACTGGCGCCGCTGGCGGCTTGCTCAACCAGCATCCGTGCGGTTTCAGCGCTGAAACCCAGCCGTTGCGCTTCAGCCTGCATTGCTTCCATAAACAGGAAGAAATACGCCGGGGCGCTGCCTGCGGCGGCAATTACGTGGTTGATACCTTCTTCGGTATCGACCCAGCAAATTTTCCCGACGGCGGTCATCAGTTCGCCGCTGTAATCACGGTCTGCCTGAGAAACCTGAGAAGGTGCGTACAGGCCACTCATGCCTTTCCCGACCAGAGATGGCGTGTTCGGCATGATACGCACGATGTTCAGATTATCGCCCAGCAACTCGCAGAAGCGCGCCACACTGACGCCTGCGGCAATCGACAGTACCAGCTTGTCGCTAAAATCCACGTCTTTTTGCAGTGCTTTACACACATCGGCCATCATTTGCGGTTTTACCGACAAAACAACGACATCCGCCTCCTTTGCACAGCCGCTGTTATCGCTGCTGCTTTGCACGCCATATTTATCAGCCAGCGCATCGCGATGCGTGGTGGAAGGGGCACAAACGCTGATGAGATTTGCCGGATAGCCGCTTTCGACCAGGCCGGAAATAATTGCGCCCGCCATATTACCGGCGCCGATAAAACTGATTTTGCGATGTTGCATTCATGCTCCTTGCTTTTAATGGGGGCTGAATTGAGCCTATCAAGAGTAAAGCAGTAAACCCAAAGATAAAGGTTACTGTTTTATGCTGTAATCACGGGCACCGAAAATGGCGGTCCCGATGCGAACCATCGTGCTGCCAGCCGCAATTGCCGCAGGCATATCATCGGTCATACCCATCGACAGCGTATCGGCCTGCGGACAAATATTTTGTAAATCTTTCAGCGCATCCCGCATCTTGCCGAAGACCTCAAGCTGTCGCGCGTGATCCGTTTCCACTGCCGGAATCGCCATCAGGCCGCGCAGTATCAGGCGGGGCATCGCCATAATCTGTCGGGCCAGTTCTGCGATATCGCCCACTGCAATGCCGGATTTACTGGCTTCATCGCTGATGTTGACCTGAATCAGCACCTGTAAAGGCGCTAAACCGGCCGGACGTTGTTCGTTCAGCCGCTGGGCGATTTTCAGGCGGTCGATGGTATGGCACCAGTCGAAATTCTCCGCCACCAGGCGGCTTTTATTCGACTGCAATGGCCCGATGAAATGCCAGGTCAGCGCAGGCTGATGTCCGGCAAAGTGGGCAATCTTATCCACGCCTTCCTGCACGTAGTTTTCGCCGAACGCTAACTGCCCGGCGGCAATCGCTTCTTCGACAGCGCTCGCAGGTTTTGTTTTGCTGACTGCAAGCAAGGTAATTTCTTCTGGAGACCTGCCGCAATGTTGTGCAGCGGCTGCGATTTTCTCGCGGACATTCTGTAAGTTCTGCTCAATAGCGTTTTGCTGACTAAGGCTCATAGGGACTCAGGAGGATTTCAACATGGATATTGATGGATTAGTGGGACGTAGTGTAAAGCAAAATGCCTCCGATCTGCACCTTTGTACCGGCTATCCGCCTGTGTTGCGCATTGACGGGGAATTATGTCGCTGTGAAGATCTGCCGGTGGTGGAGGCTTCGCAGATGCTGGGGCTGATCCATGCGTGGCTGGATGCCACTGAACAACATACTTTGCAGCTGGCCGGACAGGTGGATAAAGCGCTGACATTGGGGGATGGCGTGCGGATGCGGCTCAATATCTTTCAGCAACTGCACGGGTTGTCTGCGGCGCTGAGACCGGTGCCTGCCCGTTGTCCCGAGCTGGCTGCGTTGAGGGTGCCGGATATCTTGCAGCATGTCATTATGCAGGAAGACGGCCTGATTTTGGTCACCGGTGCGACGGGCAGCGGGAAATCCACCACGCTGGCGGCGCTGATTGATCATCTCAACCGCCATGCGAAGCGCCATATTATTACGCTGGAAGACCCCATTGAGCTTATCCATACTGGCAGGCACTGTCTGATTCAGCAGCGCGAACTCGGGCTGCATACGCGTTCATTTGGTGAAGCGGTGCGCGGTGCTCTGCGTGAAGATCCGGATGTATTGTTACTGGGCGAACTGCGTGACACTGACAGTATCCGGCTGGCGCTGACGGCGGCAGAAACCGGCCATCTGGTTCTCGCGACACTGCATACGCGCAACGCCACACAGGCCATTGACCGGCTGGTTGATGTGTTTCCGGCAGAAGAAAAAGCGTTTGTCCGCGCGCAACTGGCGGGTAGCCTGCGGGCCGTGATCGCGCAAAAACTGGCGGTGACTGAAGAAAAGGACGGTAGAAAAGCGGGAAGGGTAGCGCTTTTTGAAGTGCTGACTTCCACACCGGCGGTGTGCAATTTAATCCGTGAAGGGAAAACTCATCAGCTGGCGGATATCCTGCAAACCGGCGCGCAGGCCGGCATGCAGACGTTCGCACAAAGCCGTCAGCAGCGGCAACGTGCGGGATTACTGGCGGAAGATCAGGACTGACTCCACTGTTTCTCGAACCAGCTTTCCAGAATAATGACGGCGGAAGCGGCATCCACGCTGCCTTTATCCAGCGCACGGAAACCGCCGCGATCGAACAAATCAGCGCGGGCTTCTACGGTACTCAGGCGTTCGTCGTGCAGTTCAACCTGAACGCCAAAACGGCCATGCAGACGGTTGGCAAATTTGCGCGCACGGGCAGTCAGAGGTTGTTCTGTGCCGTCCATGTTCAGCGGCAAACCGACAACCACCAGATCCGGCAGCCATTCTTTCAGCAGTTTTTCAATTTTCTGCCAGTCCGGTGTGCCGTCCTGCGCTTTAAACGAGGTCAGCGGACGGGCGGTGCCGGTGACTTCCTGACCAATAGCCAGACCGATACTTTTGGTGCCGAAGTCGAAAGCAAAAACCGTGCGGTTTGCCATTATGCATGCCCCGCATGGGTGGCGAGCTGTCCGACGTCAACGCCGATCATTTTCGCTGCTTCGCGCCAGCGGTCAGCAATGGGGGTGCGGAACAAAATATCGCTGCTGGCTTCAATGGTCAGCCACGAGTTTTCCAGTAATTCTTTTTCAAGCTGGCCCTGTTCCCATGCGGCATAACCCAGTGCCACCAGCACATCTTTTGGCTGATCGGGCGTGCCCAGCGTTTCCAGCACGTCTTTCGAGGTGGTGATCATCGTGCAGTCAGAGATGCGGATGCTGGAGCCAAAACCTTCGCGCGGCGTATGCAAAATGAAACCGCGATCGTCTGCCAGCGGCCCCCCGGAAAAAACCGGGCGATCAAGACGAATACTCAGGTCACGGGGTTCGGGGGTGATGTCGAGTTTGTCGAGTACGCTTTCAATGGTGAAATCGTCGACCAGTTTGTTAATCACCAGCCCCATGGCGCCGTCTTCATTGTGTTCGCAGATGTACACGACCGAACGTTTGAACTGGGGTTCATCCAGGCCAGGCATCGCAATAAGAAAGTGATGTTGTAGATTCATGGTATGCAGGATGTTTAACCTCAGAATTGAAATCAGTGCAGGCAGGCCAGTTTATTACGTCAGGCTCGCCAAAAAAAGCGGGTTATCCAGCAATGCTGAACAACCCGTTTATCGATTTTAATCTGTGCTTATCGTGAAGCCAGACGTTTCTCGATGGCGTCCATCAGCATGCCGGTGATGGAAATCGGGAAGGCGGCTTCGATTTCACGTGCACAGGTCGGGCTGGTGACGTTAATTTCCGTCAGACGATCGCCGATAATATCCAGACCGACAAAAATCAGGCCTTTCTGCTTGAGGATTGGCGCAACGGTACGGGCAATTGCCCAGTCACTTTCGCTCAGCGGACGGGCTTCGCCACGGCCTCCGGCAGCCAGATTACCGCGGGTTTCACCCTGCGCCGGAATACGCGCCAGGCAGTAAGGCACCGGTTCGCCGTCGACCACCAGAACGCGTTTGTCACCGTCCTTGATGGCTGGCAGGTAGTTTTGTGCCATACAGAAACGGCTGCCGTGTTCGGTCAGTGTTTCGATAACGACGGAGACGTTGGCATCTTCAGGTTTCAGACGGAAAATGGAAGCGCCACCCATGCCATCGAGTGGCTTGAGGATCACGTCAGTGTGTTCTTTATGGAACGCTTTCAACTGCGCTGCATTGCGGGTAACCAGCGTATCTGGCGTCAGTTCAGGGAACCACGCGGTGAACAGCTTCTCGTTACAGTCGCGCAGGCTCTGCGGTTTATTGACGATCAGCGTGCCTTTTTCTTCGGCACGTTCGAGGATGTAAGTGGCATAAATGAATTCGGTATCGAACGGCGGATCCTTACGCATCAGGATCACGTCCAGTTCCTGCAGGGCGATATCCTGCTCTGTGCCAAACTCATACCAGCCATCGTAATCCTGCTTCACGCTGAGTTTTTTGGTGGTCGCACGGCCTTCGCCGCCGCGCAGATACAGGGAATTCATTTCCATGTAATGCAGTTCGTAACCACGACTCTGCGCTTCCAGCAACATAGCGAAACTGGTGTCTTTTTTAATGTTGATGGAAGAGATCGGATCCATCACGATGCCAAGCTTAATCATTTGGTTTCCTCTTAACCCAGATCGCCGAAACGAACCTGTAAGGCTGTAATCGCGGTGAGTGCTGTGGTTTCTGTACGCAGAACACGGGGTCCCAGCAGGATATCAGTAAATCCGTAGCCGGAGGTCATTGCAATTTCTTCAGCGGATAAACCGCCTTCCGGACCGATCAGCAGGCGGACATGGCTTACCGGCAGCGGCAGGGTGTTAATGCTGTGGCTGGCGCGCGGGTGCAGGTTCAGCTTCAGGCTGTCGTCCTGCTCGTTGCACCAGGCTTCGAGCTGCATCGCCGGACGAATGTCAGGGATACGGTTACGTCCGCACTGTTCGCAGGCGGCAATGGCGATTTTCTGCCACTGCTGCAATTTTTTCTCCAGACGTTCGCCGTCAAGTTTGACGCCACAGCGCTCGGAAAACAGCGGAGTAATCGTATTCACGCCCAGCTCAATAGATTTCTGAATGGTGAATTCCATCTTCTCGCCACGCGAGATCACCTGACCAAGATGCAGATTCAGCGGGGATTCATTATCCGCCAGCACCCCCTGATTCAGGCTGACACTCACACTTTTCTTATCAACCTGCGTGATGCTGGCTTCGAAGACCTGGTTGCTGCCGTCAAATAACTGAATCGCCTGACCCGGCTGCATACGCAGAACGCGCCCGACGTGATTGGCGGCATCTTCGCTCAGCGCAATCTCGCTGTGAGCGGTCAGGATTTCCGGATGATAAATGCGGGGTATGCGCATGTGTGACTGCTGTCCTTAAAGTGGTGAAGTGGGCTATTTTGGCAACGGTTGCCAGCCCTGTCGCTGACTATTGTGCCCTATAGTAGGTTAGCTTTTTCTTTGCACGCAAGCCTGCTGAACGTAAGGGTTGTGATTCCCCTGCACCCTGGCAATGCGGTTATCGCGTTCACATTCCCATGATGTGACCGGATACTGGCGATCCCAGGCGGTAAACAGCTGTGTCTGCTGGCGGGATAAATTCAGTTTGTACTGGTCACGCATGTAGAAGTAAGTGCGCGCAATGGCCCCACGGGCGCGGGCTGGCGGCTCGGCGGCTTTGGCTTTGAAGTCGATTTTCATTTCACAGCGGCCATACTGACCTTCGCCACCGTTCCACTGGCTGTACATGAAATTATTGCGGTCGCCGTTCACTTCACCGATGGCCGGTTCAAGGTTGTGCAGGTCAGTTTCAACCTTGCGATAGTCGGC
This sequence comes from Rahnella sp. NRRL B-41462, assembly GCF_003263525.1. NCBI lineage: Bacteria > Pseudomonadati > Pseudomonadota > Gammaproteobacteria > Enterobacterales > Yersiniaceae > Rahnella > Rahnella sp. NRRL B-41462. The sequence continues at coordinate 30,439 of NZ_JYDF01000007.1, forward strand.
GCTTTTCGCGCAATTTTTGCGCCCGCCATCCTGCCAGCATTGCATCTGGTGGCCGAACTGCCACGCGGGAACCACATGTTCCCATTCGATCCGGCTGGCGCGCTGTTCACTTTTACGTACCGCGTAACCGCAGGATTGCAGATCCGGCGTGCCTTTTTTCCCCTGCCAGCTGATATCGCAGCCGCAGTAAAATGTTGGCGCGCCCTGATTGATTTTCACGGCAGCGGCTTTGGCCTGACTGAAGTTATTGATGGCGTTGCCGGACTGGCTGAAGGCGCTCAGCGGTGTCAGCGCACTGATAAACAGAAAAGATAAGAACGTTTTATGAAACATGTTTCTGAAAGACCCAGGACTAAAAGGCCGGAAGGGTAACGGATGCGGCGCGATGTGACAATGGGACTTTGCTGCTAATGAGTGATTGAAAAATCAGCAATTAGTGATGCCGTTAGCGTTAAAACGTAACAGTTCGCCGCAATGGCGGCAGCGGTATTCCGACTCCTTGCGCATCACCTTATTGTGGCGTCGCACGGTCAACTGGTGGTCGCGGCAGGCGCATAAATACGGATAGGTTTTACTTTGCACGGATGCCACTTCGAACTTGTGCGTTCTGCTCGCTGAGACACCCAGCACATGTTCCATCATCCAGCGCCACTCTTTGCCGTGCGGTGCAGGAGCGCGACCAAAACGGCGGTATACCAGCAAATGGGCCAGCTCGTGTGGCACCACTTCATCGATAAACGGTTGCTGATTTTCCAGCAGTAATACCGGATTAAGGCGGATTTGCCAGTGTTGCAGATACGCGCTTCCCGCGCTGGTGCCGCGTTGCTGATAGCTGATTTCCGGCTCCGTGTAATCGGTGCCAAAAAACTGATTTGCCATCTGGAGTTTTTCCCGCAGGCAGCGCATAACGGCTTGTTGCAGGGCGATGGGGAGACGTGAGGTTTTCATCTGGCGAAGGATAAATCTGGCGGGGGAGAGATGCAATATGGAATTCCTCCCCTTTGCAGGGGAGGAATGGCAGGCTTATTTATTGCTAACTTACTTACCGATGTCGCGCAGGGCTTCACCTTTCATCAGGTTGCGTTCGATGTGTTCCAGTGAGACGTTTTTGGTCTCAGGGATCAGCGCAATAGTGATGAAGATGAAGACCACGTTCAGCGCGGCGTACACCCAGAAGGTGTTGGCGTTGCCGAGGCTGTCGAGCATGGTCAGGAAGGTTGCGCCGACAATCATGTTGGCGATCCAGTTGGTCGCAGTAGACACGGTGATACCAAAATCGCGGCCTTTCAGCGGCTGAATTTCAGAACACAGTACCCAAATCAGCGGACCAGCACTCATCGCAAAACCAACGATGAACATCAGCAGCATGGCGATGGAGAAGTATTTCGCCGCATCGGATTCGACACCGATATGCAGCATAGTACCCAGCACACCCATACCGACTGCCATCACCAGGAAGCCCAGTTTCAGCGTAGGTTTACGGCCCCAGCGGTCAACCAGACCGATGGCGATGAACGTCGCCAGAACGTTAACCAGCCCGACGATCACCGTGCCCCACATCTGTTGAGAGGTGCTGGCGAAACCGGCGATGCCGAAGATTTTTGGTGCGTAGTACATGATGACGTTCATACCGGTGAACTGCTGCATGACCTGCAACAGAACGCCGAGGTAAACCGCACGACGGAAGTTTTTGTTATTAACGAACAAACCCCAGCCGCTTTGTTTTACTTTCAGACTTTCACGGATTTCATCCAGTTCATGTTTTGCCTGCTCACTGGAATCACGCAGTTTTTCCAGTACGCGGCGTGCTTTACCGTCATCGCCACGAGCGGCCAGCCAGCGCGGGCTGTCCGGCAGAAAGAAGACGCCAACCAGCAACAGCAATGCCGGAATGGTGATGATGCCCAGCATCCAGCGCCATGCACCGGTGTAGCTGAACGCGGTATCCGACAGGTATGCGGCCAGAATACCGATGGTGATCATCAGCTGGTACATGGAAATCATGCTGCCGCGGATTTTTTCCGGTGCGATTTCTGACAGGTAAATCGGTGCGGTGTAAGAGGCAATACCGACAGCCAGACCCAGCAGAACACGGGCAACAATCAGCACTTCTGTGTTGGGCGCAAAGGCGGAACACAGGGAGCCGACAACGAACAGAACTGCGCCGATCATCAGGCTGAATTTACGTCCCAGACGGAAGTTCAGCCAGCCACTGCCGACAGCACCGACGGCGGCACCAAACATCATGGAGCTGACAACCCATTCCTGTTGGTGGTTAGTAATCTGGAAGTCATGGCTGATAAAGGGCAGGGCGCCCGCGATGACGCCGATATCTAAGCCGAACAGCAGTCCGGCAAGTGCAGCAAGAAAACAGACAAAGAAAGTGACGCTTTTGTTCGAGCGTTTTCCTTTGGTCGAAGTTGAGTTGTTCATCCGGTCTCCAAAATAATGCAATCGTTTTGAGTTTGTAATAATGCTTAGGCTGTTATGTTATTAACCCTGCACACAGCTTAACGTGAACCCGGTCACAGTGTTGTAATCGTTTACACTAATAGGCGTGGCTGGGTATCTTGTTTCTGAAGGGTTTCAAACGGATAGCGTAACAGGAAGGAGATGTGCCTGAGAGTAATAGCCCATAAATTGATTTATATCAATCAATACAGTGTTTCAAACTTTTACATATACAAATAACTTATTAATTTATAACAAATTATTTTCTGTAACCGTTTTCATTTTAGCCATCATCTGGCCATAAAACTTCCCGCTTCCTGCTTTTGAGTGTAATCGTTGAAATACTCAATTCGGACTTTTTCAGACGATGCTGAAGCCGAAAATGGTAACGATGGGCTGTATGGCTTGCCCGGATAGACGTTTTTCTTCAGCTCTTTCCACTGGCACCGTGCTTCCTTTTTATCGCTGTCACACAGGCCAATACGCTGTACCAGCAGATGGATATTGCCGGTATTGGTAATTTGCTGAGTAGATGGATCCCAACCCAGTCTGGCGACCGGTTTTGCTGGCGGCACCATGACGACGACCCCCCACACAATGGTCAGGTTCAGTTCGCTGGTGAAATTTTTGTTGCTGGCAGGGTTTTTGAATTCTTCCGGAGTCATTGACTGAAAATGCACGCGGTAGATTTTTTCTTCGTTGCTTTCACCGAGGCCGACGATCCTCACCGGCTGGCTGTTACCGGCGGGCAAACCAAATTTTAGCGGCGAGACCACCAGACTGTTTTGTGCGCCCTGTGGTGCAGGCGTTTCACTTTCCTGTGGTGTGCCGGGGTTATGAACCTCGGTGATTTTTCCCTGAATATACTGAGTAGTTTCGCTTTTAGAACTGATGACCAGTGCAGCAGCATGTTGTTCGTTAAGCGTTACTTTCATTGGCGAAACGGTGATGTTGGCTAAGCACAGGGCAGGCATCGCCAGCATCAGTACCGGGAGCAGTTTCATGGCTGAGACGGAAAAATTTCTTCTTGGCATATATGTCGCCTTCGGGTGAAGTTAGTAAAGAGACGGGGTGAAATTAAGCTGAAGTGTGCCACGGTAATATCCGGCATTTTTACTGCTCACTTCTATATAATCGGTACTGAGCTCAAGCGGTGCAGGCACACAAATGACCGGTTCCGGGATGCCCGGTAAATGTACCTGTCGGATATGTGCCTGTTGTATCTTTGTGAAATTTATCTGACGGGCACGGCTCACGGTTTGCATGGTATTCGTATCAGGGTTGAGAATATTAATCGTGTAATCAATGCGATCTCTTTTTTCATTCACATTTCCCCCCTGGCGTACGATGGAAAAATTGAGTCCTGAACGGTCACTCTGTCCGGTGAAGTCATCGTTAAGGGTGAGCATAAAGGTACTACTGTTGGCGTTGTAACCATCATATAAGCAGACATCAATATTTGCTCTGCCAGTAAAAGACATTTTTTGGGTGCCTGCGCCGGGCAACGGACGCATATTGAGATTCACCAGTGGTGCGGCTTCGCCAAATTCGGGTAAATAGATTTGCTGATTATTATTGTCAGTAACGTTGAGGGTGATATGGGCGTTCCAGTCTGCGAGTTTAATACGCGGATCCCACTGCATTAAGCTCATTTTTAACTCAGCTTTCCAGATGCCTCCGACAGGGAGTTTCTTCAGTTCATTGGCAGAAATATTGACGTTGAGTAATGAATTATCGGTTTTATTTCCATCTGAACAGCTGACTTCCATGCCGGCATTGACCAGATAGGGGCCCCAGAGATTGCCCGCAGGCCAGCAAGATGTCCCGATATCGGACGTCAAATAGTGAAAAGCGGTGAGATTAATAATGGCCGTTGTATGAGACCGCTGCTCGGTTAACAGAATGGGAATGGAAGTTTTGCCACTGACCACCCCGGTGACATTGGTACTGCATTGACCATTAACGGGGTTGGAGCTGGATAAACAAATCCAGGTGTTTCGGCCCCATAACGAATCTTTATCCGTATCATACCCCCCACTTTCGTCTTTCCAGATATCAATCTGTGAAGGTGGACTGGATTTATCAAATGTGGCTGTGACGGGCGTATCACGCCCGGTTGGCTCAACCCTTTCGGCTCTTGCCGATTGTATTGTCAAGGCGCCGGCCAGCATTAACAGTGCCGCGATAAAATACGTTTTTGTCAGGTTCATGTTGTCCCCAGCCTAAAGCTGTGGCGTAAAATTCACAATCAGATGTCCGGTATAATGCCCAGCTTGTTTACTGTTGATATCCATTGTCTTGGTGCTGAGTTCCAGAGGTGCAGGAACACACAATACTGCCTGTGGGATCCCTGGCAGATGCACTGGCCGGGTATGAGCGGTCTGAATATCAGAAATTACCAGATCATCACCGCGTATTACGCTGACGTATTTACCGTCGGGTGCCTGCATTCGCACATAATAATCAATGCGTCCTGAATCCAAATTAGTGTCGCCGTGATCAGAATAAATAGAGAAGTATCCGTTATTGCGCTGGGTTGTCCCCTGCTGCTGATCGTCAAATTTCAGGGTGAAACTGGTACTGTTCGAGCCATACCCATCGTACAAACACATATCTATAGTAGCTGAGCCGTTCATTTGCGTTTGATTACCTTTAGTGCCGGGCAGCGGTCGAAGGTTAAGGTCAACACGCGGTGCGGCTTCGCCAAATTCGGGTAAATAGATTTGCTGATTATTGTTGTCAGTGACGTTGAGAGTGATGTGCGCTGTCCATCTGGCCAGATTTTTACCCGGGGACCACTGCCACAGATCCAGCGCCAGTGTACCTTCCCAGACTCCGCCAACCGGAAGTTTTTTCAATTCATCCCCGTTGATAAACATATAGAGAAAGGTTTCTTTGGCACCGTTGTCAGCCCCCGCAGTGACTAAAAAATGCGTGCCATCTGCCGAACTCGAATGGTAGCCTTTGAGATTAATAACGGCTTGCAGGCCGCTCTTCTTCTCAGTAAAGAGAGTAGGAATAAGCGTATCCCCTGTTGCTCCCCAGTCTCCATTCGCATTTTTGGCTTCGCCACTTTTACATTGCCCGGTCTCCGGAGACGTATTTGATAAACACCGCCAGTTATTTCTCCCCCATAACCTCGGGTCTTCGGTGTCATAACCTCCACTTTCATGCGTCCAGATGCCGAGTGTACTGGGCGGTGTTCCTCTGTCAAAAGTTGCGCTTACAGGCGTATCTCGTCCGGCAGGAGGCACGCTTTCTGCAAGTGCTGGCAGTATTGTCAGCACAGGTGCCAGAGTGGCAAACAGTGCAAAAAAACATGCTCTTTTAACGGACATATCCACTTTCCTTAAAGCTGCGGTGTAAAATTCACAATCAGATGTCCGGTATAATTCCCGGCTTGTTTACTGTTGATATCCATTGTCTTGGTGCTGAGTTCCAGTGGCGCAGGAACACACAATACTGCCTGTGGGATCCCTGGCAGATGTACAGGCCGGATATGAGCGGTCTGAATATTAGAAATCACCAGATCATCACCGCGTATTACGCTGACGTATTTGCCGTCGGGTGCCTGCATTCGCACATAATAATCAATGCGTCCTGAATCCAAATTAGTGTCGCCGTGATCAGAATAAATAGAGAAGTATCCGTTATTGCGCTCGGTTGTCCCCTGCTGCTGATCGTCAAATTTCAGGGTGAAACTGGTACTGTTCGAGCCATACCCATCGTACAAACACATATCTATAGTAGCCGAGCCGTTCATTTGCGTTTGATTACCTTTAGTGCCGGGCAGCGGGCGCAGGTTAAGGTCAACGCGCGGTGCGGCTTCGCCAAATTCGGGTAAATAGATTTGCTGGTTATTGTTGTCGGTGAGATTGACTGTGATGTTGGAATCCCAGTGATAAACCTCGGTTTCGCTGCTGTTATGGAGAAGAATTTTTAGCTGAGCAGTCCAGATGCCGCCAACCGGTAACTTATTGAGTTCGGCGGCAGGGATTTTCAGGGTTAAGTTAACACCATCTGTTGAATCACCGCTGCAGGAGTTTTGTGCGCTTTGATTCATGGGCTTAGGATCGCCATACATCGCGCAATTTCCGTTATACCAGTAGGCTTCGCGTGTTCCCTGCAATTCGAGAGTCTGCGTTGCGCCACTGCGCTTTTCCGTAAATTTAAGATAAACCGGCAGATAGGCGGCATATCCGCCTTTACCCGTTGGGCATTTACCATTTTCATCGCTGGTGCTTGACGTGCAGGCCCAGTAGTTAAGGCCCCAGCGACCGGAATTAGTCGAGTCGTATCCGCCGCTTTCTTGTGTCCAGATATTTACCGTTGATGCGGTACCCTTCGCGATGTTCAGTTCTGTATTGATGCTGTGATCCAACGGAGCAACCGTGTCAGCCTGCGCATCGGACAACGTGGCTAACAGGGTGCTCAGTAAAATAAATAAAGCAGTCAGAAGTTGTTTATGTTTCATTTTCTTTCTCGAATTGCAGCGGGCAAATCCGCGGGCTGAACCGGTTTACACAATGTTTTACCGACATAACGCACGACATCGCGGCTTGATTGCACGGTGACTGCGCACTGGTAATTTTGCTCACCGTTTTTGACATATAGCGTTTTTGCTAATGACGTCATTTCTGCGGTAAAGCCGCCATCTTCCGAACTGCTGAAAGCATTGGCATTGAGCATGTTGCCGCCATTGAGGGGGTCACCCGTGGCGGTAACCAGTTGTCCGACATAGGTATAATGCGATTCCATCGTCACTTCGCGTACTTTCATTTTCCCCGGCAGGAGGAACAATTTCTGGCTGCCTGCGCCCTGTGTAATGCTGGCCTGGCTACCTGAACTGACATCACGGCTTTCATCAACGGACACCTTGCCTTCTTCAAAACCGGTCACCGGGAATAACGCTTTGCTGTTCTGCTTCATGTGGGCCGCGCCGCCGCCCTGAACTGAAACGTCGATCAGTGCGTCATCTGCGGCATCTGCCTCTTCTTCATTACTGCCTTTCACCTTCACGGCTACCGCAGCACCCGGTGAGCCTGTACCGCCTGGCCCCCAGAAGAAGCCGGATTTAGATACCGCAACGGAAGAACTGTAGCTGCCGGTCACTGCGCCCTGATGGTTTTTTTGCTCATTGTCATAGCTGTCGGAAACGGTCAGTTCGCCTTCGCCATACTGGCCATTGAGACGGCCATGAACCGAGGCGTTAGCGTTATCGGTATCTGTGCCGCCCACATCAATACCCAGTTCGCGGTCGTTATTGCTGCCCCAGTCCCAGTTCTGACTGGCGTTATACGTCATCTGCGCATCGCCGTTCTGGCTGCCCTGATAATCGGTGCTGAATGAAGTGTTACTGCTGCGAAGCTGCGCATCTTTTGGCGTATTACGTGACAGGGAGAAGCCGACGTAGACACCTTTGTCACTATCGCTGTCACTGCTGCTCTGACGACGGTAGCCACCAAAACGCGTGGTGATCGTCATCTGTTTCCAGTTGAAGCTTTTATTCAGGCTCAGTTGCAAGGTTTTGGATGTGCTCTGTGATTCGGTATTGTTGATCATGTTGTCTTCAAAAGGTTTTGAAGGATCGTACGTCGCAGAGTCCGGTGAGAGACTGGTATTTTTATTGTAAGTGTAGCCCAGAGAGGCAGACCAGCCCTTAACCGGCACGGAAAGTGTGGCGTTAATTGATTCGTAGCAGCCAATATCCGCATAATCATTTTCCCCGACATCGGCACTGGTGCAGCTTTTACCGTATGCGGCATTGCGATAGACGCTCATGGAAAAACCGTCGTTGTAGCTGATTTGCTCAACGTTACCTTTGGAACCGTCGGTGCCGCTAAACACGCTGGTCTGCATATCCAGCACGCCGTCGATCACTTTTCCGTTAAAACCGTGTGTCCATTGCAGGCCCGCTTCGCCATAATTTTCATTATCGGTATTGGCAATACCTGCCGTCGCCGTCAGCTCGGCAAACACCGGCAGACGCGCACCGGCTTGCATCACCGGTTTGCGTGATGTGCTGTCATTTTCTTCGTCATCTGTTGAGCTGACGACTTTGTTATCTGCCGTTTCACCGGCCTGTACAAACCATTGCATATGCCCGTCACTGATCCCGCCCGTTTTGGTAAACGGCTGGGTTTCGGTGCGCACGAGCTGGTTATTCTCATAAATTCGCAGGGTGACGGCATAACTACCGCTCGGGAAGTTGCCGGTATCCAGCGTATTTGAACCGTTATTGAGATAAAACGTGCCGAGCAACTGATTGCCGCGATAAGCATCGACGCGGGATTTGCTGGAAAGCAGTACCACCAGCGGTGAACCTTTGCTGGCTTCATCAAGATTCAGGTAGCTCAGGGAACTCCCGGCACGGACGCCATCGATCGCATTCAGCGGTAACAGCGAGAAGCTGATATTACCGCCCAGGTTGCTGGAAAGGTCGCGTGAGTCCATGCGTCCGGCCTGCACGTAGTGACGCTTACCTAAGCTCTGGCGGAAATAGAGATCATCGACAGATACTGTCTGGCTGTCACTGTCGTCACTTTTGTAAGAATCAAGCGACCAGTCGAAACCCACATAGCCGCTGGTCAGCACGCCCAGTGCGCCGGCGCCTTGTAGTGACAGACTCTGGTATTGATCCTGCGCTGCCACGTTCAGGGTTTGCTGATGAATTAAGGCATTTTCAGTCTGCGCGGTCGGGGTGTAATAAAGGGCTTTTTTATCAGCATCAGGCACCAGTGCTTTGCTGACAAAGACGTCGGCGGCGCTGTTGTTTTCATCGTAAATCAGCGCCAGCGAGTCGGTTTCCAGATAACCACAGCCCCTGGCGTCGGCATTGCTGCTGCAGGCCAGGTTGCCATGGCGGGGAAGCGGCGCAGACAAGGTCGCCAGCATTTTCTGGTAATCCGGCGTGCCAGTTTTCAGCGGCAGATTCAGTGCGGTAAGTACCGCCTGCGGGTCTTTAAACTGTATGGTTTCCAGTGTGACGTTGGCTTCAAATAAGCCGGCAGACTGGCCGAGCAGATTGACGTTCAGCCAGACGTTCTGACCTGAGACCAGCTCTTCGAAACCCGGAGGAACGTCAGAGCCAGCTAAAGCAAGATTGCTGAATAAAGCAAAATGAATTGCCAGAAAGCAAAGTGACACTTTCAAGTTAGGTTTCATTATTTTTCCTTTATTCAAAAATCTGAGAGGTGAAAAGAATCGGCCTGATTAACAGGCGATGAGGAGTGATTCAGGTGGAATGAACGCTTATGGCGTTTCAGTTGCCTGAGTCAGTACCACGCTGACAACGCCGCTGTAGTTACCGGAAGCAACAGGTGCCTGAGTGGTCTGGCTGACTTTCAGAGGCTGAATGATGGAACCGTTAGTGGTATCGCCGTTCGGGAACAGGGTAGTTGCAGCCATGGTCTGCTGAGCCTGAGTCAGTGTCAGTTCGCCGTATTTAACAGTCAGTGGGATATTTGGGTTGGTACCCACGGTATCCATTAATTGCGGGGTACCTGCCAGGTTGATGTTCACATCTTTTTCAGCATCGTTAGAATAGATCTTGGTCATCTGTGTAACAGGTTCCAGACCTACGCCAGGCATATAAGTCATTTCCATCGTAGAAGGTAATACTTCGCCAGTGTCAGTGGTCATATCCAGAGTGGCGTCAACGTTTGCAGTCACAGTAATATCTTTCTGTACAGCAGAAGCGTTAATAGCGAAGCCCATGATTGCAGTGACCAGCAGTGGTTTGATAATTGATTTCATTTTTAATTCCTAATTAAGAAGATGCATATTGCTATGCGGGGTTTATAACAAGAGTTATTCTTTACGTAAAATAATGAGATCTATTTTGCGCTGAATTCTTTTACGCCAACGGTTTTATCTGTCCAGTTGAAGTATTTCACTTTCACCACACGGTAATTATTTCCTTTAAATAATTCCGGAGATAACGTTGCGCGCTGATTAGGGTAAATGCTATTTTTTACCGGTTTACTCCATTTACATCCGTCATCAGTGAGTTGCTGAGGACATAAGCCGATACTGTTAATTTTAAGATGAATATTGCCGGTGTTGCTCACCACGCGAGTCGCCGGATCCAGCGTGAAGTCTAGTCGCGGTGCGGCAGGCGGGACGGTAACCAGTACGCCCCAGATCATGCTGATGCCGAGTTTGGTCTGATTCTTCTGGTCACTTTTCCCACCGTTATTATTCAGCCCCGGAACACCTTCAAAGTAAACGCGATAGGCTTCTTCTGTTTGCGGTTGCTGAATATTAATCAGACGTATAATTCGGGTGGTGCCGGGTGCCAGTCCGAATTTCTCCGGTGTCACAACAATACCGTTACCAGATGACTGAGTTATTGTTGTTTCATTTTCCTGCGGCGTTGCCGGGTTATTTATTTTCTTTACCGTCGTTTTTACATATTCCGTGGTGGCGGAGTTTGTTGTTACGCTAATTTGTGCACCACCGCTTTTCTGCATAGGAACCGAAATAGGGTAGACGCTTATTCCTGCAAATGATGATGCTGATAAAAGTAATGGGGAAGCCGCTAAAATCATTACCCATGATTTCAATTTTGTTAATGGCATTGTCATTTTCTCAATGTTTAATAAGTCGCTATCCTGAAGAATATTTCGTTAATTCCTTTTACTTGATATTTGTTTGGTTGCTTTCGATGGGGTGAATAATAGATTCAATGAATGTTCAGGTCAATGGCATGCAAATTAGCTATTTATGTTATTTATTTGGCTATAAATGATATTCAACATAAATATAACATTTGGCATGATTTTCACTTTCATGATTATGAAGGGATTTTATTCGTTATTTTGTTTTTATAATCGTGAATGTTAACTAAATGAAGACGGCTAATTTCAAACTGGCGCACATCTACATGATGTATTAAGTTAAATGAATATAAACGTGATTTTGAAATTATCCATTAAAATCATTTAGATATAACATCTTCGGTTAACGGTTGTTGTAAGCTGTTTGGGTATTTAAATGGCGAAAAAGAAAGGAATAAGAAACGAAAGGGGAATAAGGGGCAATAAAAAACCCCGCCTGGGGCGGGGTTTGAGAGATTTTATGACGCGTGGGTTTCTTATAAACCTGCGGCTTCACGCAACTGAGCGGCTTTGTCGGTTTTTTCCCAAGGGAAATGTTCACGACCAAAGTGACCGTATGCGGCGGTTTCTTTATAGATAGGGTGCAACAGATCCATCATCTGGATCAAACCGTACGGACGCAGGTCGAAGAACTCGCGCACCAGCAGGGTCAGCTGTTCGTTGGAGACTTTACCGGTACCGAAGGTTTCCACCATGATGGAAGTCGGTTCTGCCACGCCGATAGCGTAAGACACCTGGATTTCGCAACGATCTGCCAGACCGGCAGCCACGATGTTTTTCGCCACATAACGTGCCGCGTAGGCCGCTGAGCGGTCAACTTTCGACGGATCTTTACCAGAGAACGCACCGCCACCGTGACGGGCCATACCGCCGTAGGTATCCACGATGATTTTACGACCGGTCAGACCGCAGTCACCCATCGGGCCACCGATAACGAAACGGCCAGTCGGGTTAATGTGGTATTTGGTACCGGCGTTCAGCCATTCTGCTGGCAGGACAGGTTTGATGATTTCTTCCATCACCGCTTCCTGCAAATCTTTCAGCGAGATGTCTTCAGAGTGCTGAGTAGACAATACCACGGCATCGATACCGACGATTTTGCCTTCGTCATACTGGAAAGTGACCTGGCTTTTCGCATCCGGACGCAGCCATGACAGGGTGCCTGATTTGCGCACTTCAGCCTGACGCTGCACCAGACGGTGAGCATAAGTAATAGGCGCTGGCATCAGTACGCTGGTTTCGTTGGTCGCATAACCAAACATCAGACCCTGGTCGCCCGCACCTTGTTCCAGCGGATCAGTACGGTCAACGCCCTGATTGATATCCGGAGATTGCTTACCAATAGCGCTCAGCACTGCGCAGGAATTGGCGTCGAAACCCATGTCGGAATGGATATAACCAATTTCACGAACAGTCTGGCGTGTGATTTCTTCAACGTCGACCCATGCGCTGGTGGTGATTTCACCGCCAACCAGGACCATGCCGGTTTTGACATAAGTTTCACATGCAACACGTGCTTTTGGGTCTTGCTCTAAAATTGCGTCCAGTACCGCGTCGGAAATCTGGTCAGCGATTTTATCTGGATGTCCTTCCGAAACGGATTCGGACGTGAAGAGATGTTTAGCCATTATGTTCTTTACCTTACATACGACGGGTTAGATATCACTGCATAGCACTGGGGAGACTGGCAGATGAGGAGCAGAGCTCGCCATTGTCGCAATGCGTCCTGCATGTCCCCATTAGGCAAAGCCTTGAAGCAGTTTGCGCGTTAAACCACCCAAGCGTGTGGACGGATTAACATCTGGATGGCTATTTTAGGATAGCAGGCGTTCTGAATGCCAGTCATTTTTGTGACGGAGTGGGTGTTATTGTGCGGGTTTGCAGTGATTTTCACGGTCTGAAACTATTTCTACTGCATTTTCATTTTGCATTTACAGCGTGTTATCGGTATAAACGGCGCGCGCTATGCACATTTCTGCAGGCCCTGCAGAAGCAGCGTATTCCAGTAATTACTGTTTTCTCAGCTCGAATGCCCGCGGGTGATGCGTGGCACGTGTGGAGGTGGTTAGTTTAATGACCCACTTTTTACCGTTTGTAACATTTCAACAGCATCCCCTGCAGCCTTTATTGCGTTCTGCAGCACTTCTTTCAGACCTTCATTCAGAAAAGCGTCTGTCATCTCTGCGATGTTTCAGACAGCCTGATTACAGACAGGTCAGTCACCGACATCGGTACGCTACTCAGTAAGCTCAGGTCTGCGTGAACATCGCATTCCCGACATATAACTGATGTAGCCTGCAATCTCCCGGGGCATCCACCCCTGATTTCTCCCGACTCGTTACACGGAGTCTAAAAACGTGTTTTACAATGATATGAGTAGAAAACAGTCCCGTGGCTGTGGCTCGCAGGGTTTTATCCTGTCTGAAAGCCAGCCTTGCGGGTTGTTCTCACCTGTTGTTACTGCGATAGTGGCTGGCCATGTTGTCAGTATAGAAAGAGGATTTACCTATGTCTGATGACATCCAGTCCCACCGTCCGTCACACGCGGGCGATACTGTTTCTTTGCGCTCCATGCAGGAGGTTGCCGTGAACGATCGTGATGCCAGCAAGATGCTGCGCACTTACAACGTTGCCTATTGGGGTAACAACTATTTTGACGTCAACGAACTGGGCCACATCAGTGTCTGCCCGGATCCTGACGAGCCTTCTGCCCGTGTTGATCTGGCACAACTGGTGAAAGACATGCGTGAGCAGGACGGTCAGCGTCTGCCGGCACTGTTCTGTTTCCCACAAATTTTGCAGCACCGTCTGCGTTCGATTAACGCGGCGTTCAAACGTGCGCGTGAATCGTTCGGTTATGAGGGTGACTACTTCCTGGTTTATCCGATTAAGGTTAACCAGCATCGCCGCGTGATCGAATCGCTGGTGGAATCCGGTGAACCTCTGGGTCTGGAAGCCGGCTCGAAAGCTGAACTGATGGCCGTTCTGGCGCACGCCGGGATGACCCGTTCCGTGATCGTGTGTAACGGCTATAAAGACCGCGAATATATTCGTCTGGCGCTGATCGGTGAGAAGCTCGGTCACAAGGTATATCTGGTTATCGAGAAGATGACTGAGATTAAACTGGTGCTGGAAGAAGCCGAACGTCTGAACGTGATCCCACGTCTGGGTGTGCGTGCACGTCTTTCCTCGCAGGGCTCCGGTAAATGGCAGTCCAGCGGCGGCGAGAAATCCAAATTCGGTCTGGCGGCCTCTCAGGTTCTGCAACTGGTTGAAATGCTGCGTGAAGCAGGGCGTCTGGAAAGCCTGCAACTGCTGCATTTCCATCTGGGTTCACAGCTGGCGAATATCCGTGATATCTCGACCGGCGTGCGTGAGTCTGCGCGTTTCTACGTTGAACTGCACAAGCTGGGCGTCAACATTCAGTGCTTCGACGTGGGTGGGGGGTTGGGCGTGGATTACGAAGGCACCCGTTCGCAGTCTGACTGCTCGGTGAACTATGGCCTGAATGAATACGCTAACAACGTCATCTGGGGTATCGGCGATGCCTGTAACGAACATGGCCTGCCACACCCGACGGTGATCACCGAGTCTGGCCGCGCCGTGACCGCGCACCATACCGTGCTGGTCTCCAATGTGATTGGTGTTGAACGTAACGAGTTCAAAGAGCCGGTTGCGCCTGAAGATGATGCACCGCGCGCGCTGGGTAGCATGTGGGATACCTGGAACGAAATGCACGATCCGGAAAACCGCCGCTCATTGCGTGAATGGCTGCACGACAGCCAGATGGATTTGCATGATGTCCATTCGCAATACGCACACGGTATTCTGGATCTGACGCAGCGCGCCTGGGCGGAAGATATCTACCTGAATATCTGCAACAAAATTCAGGATCAGCTGGATCCGAGCAACCGTGCACACCGTCCGATCATTGACGAATTGCAGGAACGTATGGCGGACAAACTGTACGTCAACTTCTCGCTGTTCCAGTCTATGCCGGATGCGTGGGGTATTGATCAGTTGTTCCCGGTGCTGCCGCTGGAAGGTCTGGATAAGCCACCGGTAGGTCGTGCTGTGCTGCTGGACATCACCTGTGATTCCGACGGCACTATTGATCACTACATCGACGGTGACGGCGTAGCCACAACCATGCCGATGCCGCCGTACGACCCTGAGAATCCGCCGGTGCTGGGCTTCTTTATGGTCGGTGCGTATCAGGAAATTCTCGGCAACATGCATAACCTGTTCGGCGATACTGCAGCAGTAGATGTCTTTGTCTTCCCTGACGGCAGCATTGAAGTGCAGCAGTCCGACGAAGGCGATACCGTGGCGGATATGCTGGAATACGTGCAACTGGATCCGAATGTGTTGCTGGCCCGTTTCCGCGATCAGGTAAAAGAAACTGATCTGGATGCGGAATTGCAGGCGCAGTTTGTTGAAGAGTTTGAATCCGGATTATACGGTTATACGTATCTGGAAGAAGATGAGTAATTCGTTGAAATAATACGTCGTATTACCGTCACAATAATATGGCGAAGGGGTCCTCCTTCGCCATTTTTTTACTATTCATAATTGACAACAAAAGTACCGGTGGCAGAGAAGCGTCCTACCGAAATACTCCTGGAATCGCCGACCAGTTGCGCGTTGAACTGTAATTGTTTAGATGAGGGCATATTCAAATCAGTCACTGAGTAAACGGAATTGGTGTCGTTAGGTTTCAACTGGCTGCCAGAACCTGTGGTAATTTTCACACCCACACCCGTTGCCGCATTTGATGTCACTGAATTACCCAACAACATATTGTTCCCCGGCGCGACAATATTCGTCGTCATCCGGGTTTTAAACATGTTCACATTCGTACAGCCGGAAGCATTCAGGCTGAATTTCGTCACGCTGGTAGCCCCTGAATTGACTTTTGCTGCACTGTAATCCCCCAGCGGGATAGTACCGCCGCCCGCACTGCTGACCAGCGCAGTACAGGTTGGCGTTTGCACGGGGAAGGAGAAAGTACTCATATTCAGACTAATACGATGGTTGTTAATGTCCTCCTTACCCACCCTGAATCCACCAATATAACCCGCCGAAGCCGGTCGAATGGAGGTTACACCTGCGGGTATACCGGTGAACTGGGGGGTCTGAAAAAGCACAATATAGTAATCATACCACTGACCCCCATCCATTGAGTTTTCCAAATTGGTGGTATTCTGTGCCGTGGTTTCATTGTCAGAGAAAAAATAAGGCATAAAAGCTTGAACTCTGTAACTGGCCCCGGTGCCTCTGATTTGAACTGAATAGAGGATCCCCGGGATATTGGTGGCATATAACCCCGCACTGGGGGAAACACCCGCGTAATCGTCAACCTGAGGAATGGCGCCGGCGATCCCATATAAAATCTCACCAGAATCACCCGGGCTACAATCGGTACGCGCATTCTTAGTTGTGGTTGCTTTTTGATTTAAGTCCGTAATCATTTGCGTCCTGGCCACGTGCGGTAACAGGGAAACCACAGAGCCGGAAAAGCTTAATGTTGCGGTGTAGGGGGCATCCCTGAAATAACATTCTACTGCCGCCTCAGCCGGTTTAACGGTTAAATCCCCCGTTAGTACTAATAAAGCGGTAAAAATGAATGTACGGATGAAACGAGACGACCGTATATACACTGTATTAAAAGGTAAATGATTATTCATAGCTAACACTCACTAATACTTTTGATGTAACCCGGCCTGCTGAGACAGCACCTGTATTCTGATAACGTGTATAGAAGTGATAGTCCGTTATTTCAGCAACGGGTGTTGCGGCGTTTATCGGGAAATTCACATCGGAAGAACCGTCTGCCTCCAGCACATTGGTGTTGTATTTCTGGGAAAATATCACCAGGCCCACGTTATCGGCGCCATCTGCTGCACCGTCTGTTTCGCTGATAAATACCTGTTTAGAGCCAGGTGCGAAATTTCCTGATTGCGGGGCAAAACTGAAATGAACATTCTCTATCACATCCGTGCATTCGCTCAGGCTAACAGTGAACGGATAACCGCCCAGCTGATCGGTGGGT
Source organism: Rahnella sp. NRRL B-41462 (assembly GCF_003263525.1). Classification (NCBI taxonomy): domain Bacteria; kingdom Pseudomonadati; phylum Pseudomonadota; class Gammaproteobacteria; order Enterobacterales; family Yersiniaceae; genus Rahnella; species Rahnella sp. NRRL B-41462. The sequence goes on from NZ_JYDF01000007.1 coordinate 47,560, forward strand.
AATATTGGCGCAGGCGGGGAACCGCGATCATCAAAATAATTGACGCTAACGGTAGGTAAATGAATGGCGCCGCCATTTTGTACGGTTAACTGGCAGGTCGTCTCGAGAATATTAGCTTGTATATTCAGGTTGAGATCACTTTCCGCACTGGTGACCAAAGGAAACCCCACGGCTAATACCGTTAACAAGCGTAATAATGTGTTATTCATATTCACCGGGTGATTTATCATATTCCTTCCATTAGTCTTTGCTCGGCGATTTATTGATAGATAATCACAAACGTGATCGGTGCAATAAAGTTCCCTGAGGTAACATTTGATAGTGTACTGCCTGCTGCAATCACCATTCGGGCATTCATATTCAGGGTTGTGCCCGCAGTGGTGAGTGTGACCGTTTGCGGTGTGGCTCTGTCGACACAACTGAACTGAGTGCCGCTGTCAGGTGCATTCCGCCAGAGTTCAACCGCAGTCGCCGCTGCAGTGCCGCCATTGTTGGCAAATGAATCACCACTGGCTCCGGTACCGGAGCAGGCTCCTGCTGTTGGGTTGGCGGTGATCTCGGCGGATTTAACGCCGGAGCAATCGCTGAAAACCAGTTTAAAAGGCTGAATTTTACTTTTCTGTTTCAGTTCTGATTTATAGACATCATTAAAGTTAATGGCGGATGTCGGTGTCCCTGATGAGTTTTGAATCTGGGCAGCACAAGTCCCTGCTTCAATAGTAGAAGTAAAAGTAGCGGTTAAATTTTCAGTCGGCGTGAGCTCAACGGCATGTGCTGAACACGTCATGATGAATGCTGCTGAAAGCAGTAAAATTTGTTTGGGTTTCACGTTATTTTTCTCCATGCAGATCTTTCATAACCTGTTTTTTCTATTTTATTCATAGTTAAAGTTAAAGGTGGCAACGGCGCTGAAATTCCCCGTTGTTCCTTTATTTGCTTGCGTTTCTTGCAGGCGTGAAATCAGGGTGACCTCTTTTGCATTGATTTCTGCGCTGCTCCAGTTGAGCCGCTGGCTGTCATTGGTGGAATTAATCACAAAAGGCTGGTTTGACGCCGAGGCACGTGCAATAGAAACGCCCAAAAAGGAGGATGCCCCTTCACCTGTAATTCCACTAGTAATCAATGTGTCAGCATAATTTGACTGCGTGCCCCTTATGGTGGTTTTAATCGATGTGACTCCCGCCGGGCATTCCACAATTTTTATTTTGAAGGTTGCCGTAGCAGCATTATCACCGGCAATAATTTTATCTAACCCCACCTTTCCGCCCGAACCAACAGGAATGGTATTGTTAATGCCATTTCCTGAACCGCCTTCCAGTCTCATTTCACACGTCGTTTCAATAATATTAGCGCTAAAAGTAACGTTAACATTTTGTGCGAAAGTCGGTGTCATGTTCATATTGATAAATAAAGCTGAAAATATCGAGAATGATATTCTGTATCCCTTTCTCATTCTTTTTCTCCTGTTTATTCTATTTACCCGGAAATCAATGGGTGATTGTGCAAAGGATATTTTTTAACATGATTGTCATGTTCACTTTTTCCGGGGTTTCCGGGATGGAATAATTAATCTGACAGGATTGGTCAGACTGACTTCCCCAGACAACATGCAGTATCCCTTTATCATCGATACCGCGAATGAAAGCCATTCCGCCCTGGCCCATATTTCCCACGAGGATGTTTTTATCATTAAAAACATCAGCACCTAAAGGAATGAATCCGTTATCGGAACGTTGCAACTCCATAATAACTGAGCGGCCTTCATCGGTTTCGAAATTAACTAATACCACTGAACCACTGCGCGGGTAGGTAATCGTGCTGGTATTAACAATATTAACGTCTGCCTCCAGTGTGCTGATGTCCAGACCCACCGTATTTTCCTGATAGGGTGAAAGATAAGGTGTGATTGCATATCCGTTACTGTCAATCCGACCTTCACCCGTACTCATTTTTGTGCCCTTCGCCCCTTTGGCGCTGACCAGTGCCAGCGTATCGGAGTCATTGATGTTTCCGGGAGCAAATGTAATCCCGTCAGCATGAATAACCATACCTCCGCTGGAGCCGAAGGAAGCCTGCCGTCCTCCGTCATCGGTTAAAGAGGCGGAAAGACTCACGGGGCCGTAAGCGCTGTTATAGCTTCCGTATCCGCCAATTTGATTTAAATTCTCTGAGTCGGCGAGTGAAGATGACGTATTAACGCTGTAGTTGTAGCGATTATCCTCGCTATAACCGCCAGCACTCATGTCCATTTGCGAGGAGCCTTTAAAGTCAGTGCTTATGCCGGCATTTAGGTTGGTAAATCCACCGGGACGTTTACCCTGCGTGAAAATGTTTTCCAGAGGAATACTCAGATTAACATACAGTCGATTATCCTGGTCGCCATTCTCGTTATACTCACGCTGAAGGGAAATACTATAGTTTGCCCAACGATAGCTATTGTTATATCCGAGAGAAAACTGAGACGTTTTCTTATTTTGATTCCAGTAAGTTTCCCAACTGCCCGTCATATAAAGAGAACCATAACTCTGTTCACGATATTCCAGAGGCTGGTTAACATTAATTTGTATCTGGTTTTTCATTCTGTCGTAATTTTTAAAAGTTTCCTCTTCATTCATTGGATCCCGGCTGAGTTCATCCTGAAGTGAAGCGGCATCGCGTAAGCTCAGATAGTCCTGTGTCGAAAATCGGTAAGCCGCAACATTCAGCGACGTATTGGTTTCAGTCAACAGCTTATTGTAAGAGATTCGATAGCTCTGACCGTCGAGTGACCGGTCGTCGTCGATATCGGCACGGGAGTGGGTAATGTCGAAGGCAAATGCACCCGCCGGGGTATTCATCGCAACCCCTGTCAGCAGCGCAAGGTAGTCCGATGACATCGCTTCAGCACCGGCATAGCCGGTGAAGGTATTATTGATCCCATAATAGCCAGTCAGCACCGCCACCTCGGGGGAGTTGCTGGATGAACTCTCATTGAGTTTGCCGAAGCCTACATCCCAGCGGCTATTACCGGGGCGTAACATCTGTGTGACCGAGGAGAAGGGCACTGAGAAAGAACGCCGGGTGCCATCTGATTCTTCTACTGTCACGTCTATACTGTTGCCATAACCCGTTGGGTTAATGTCATCAAGAGCAAAAGGTCCCGGCGGTACGGTGGTTTCATAAATCACCGTACCGCTCTGGCGGACAGTCACTTTCGCATTACTGTTTGCGGTGCCGCGGATCACTGGCGCATAGTTGTTAGATGAACCCGGTTGCATGCGGCTGTCACTGAACACCCTGAATCCTCTCAGATTGATGGAATCAAAGGCATCGCCCTGAGTGTAAGTATCACCCAAAACGAACTGGGCTTTTAATCCGGTGATATCGTGCTGAACATAAGCATCCTGACTGGTATAGGACAGGCCATTTTCCTGATCCCAGTTGGTTGAACCTCTGGCACGAAAACGCCAGCCAGATAAGTTCGCGCCATAATTCAGCCCTGCATAGGCGCTGTCGCGAGAATCTCCGTCAGCGCTTGAACGGTAGGCATTCATGTCGTAAGAAAGCATGAACGCTGGAATGCCTTCTTCCCACAGAGCCGGATTGACATAACCAGAAGGACGTTTTGCGAGATAAATCTGCGGAATAGTAATATCCAGGCGTTGTTCCGATGAATTGAATTTGACCTTTGAATGACTGAGTTTTTCGGTCAGATTAATGCACGTTGTTTCCCCGCCTTCCGGCGAAATATCTGCAGTATCTTCTTTATCGATATCGATGAGGATATCTAACTGCTCAAGCAATTTTTGCGTGAGACACGGGCTGGCAATATTCGTCCCGTTATCAACGAAATTGACTTTAGAGTTTAGTTTTAATGAACCGTTAATAAAAATACCGACGCTGTAAACGCCTGGCACAACAGGATTGCCCTTGCTAAAACGGCGGGTGTCTATTTTTTCACTGTTTGCTGTGCTGTAGAGAAACTGACTATCAAACTCTACATTTTCATCATCATCTCCAACTTGCTCATCGGATTTATCATTGGTAACCGCAGTTTCCGCCACGGACCTGGGTGACCACACAGCGCTGACGCCTATAGTCAATGGAAGCAGTAATAATCCCGTTGTGATTTTATTTTTTTTCATAATATTGCTTTTTTTATGAATCAGATGGCGTCAGGGTTTATTTAAAGGGATGCTTCGTATTTTATATTTCCGCCATAATCATTAATTGCGGTATAATTTATCTTCCCTGTGTTTACCGTCGTCGTCAGCCCGTCGACTTTCATCAACTGAGTGGAATCGGGGGCGATCATTTTTGTTTCCAGTTCGTACTTGCGGCCATTCGTATTCAGAAAAGCTTCATTCACCGTGACAAAGTAAGGGGTGGTATTTTTCGCTTCTGCAAAAACCTGTTGACCATTTTTCACTATTTTCCATGTCAATGCCGTCGCTGCTTCAGAAGCTGAACCCTTCAGCCCCTCAGGACGATAAAACAACTTTATGCGGGTACGAAAAGCCAACTGAAGCAAATTTTCATCGGTACTATTTTTGGCTTTAGGCGGAATTTCAAGAACGTTAAACCAAAATACAGTTTCTTTATCTTTGGGTAATTCGCCCCCAAGGCTGGCAATTTTCACTGTCTGGCCTTGTTTGGCGTTCATTCGTGAAATAGGGGGGGTCACAAGGAAAGGAATTTTCATCTCCTGCGGATTCACATCCTCGCGGCCATCATCCAGCCAGGATTGAACCAGCAAGGCTTTTTCACCGCGGTTATCCAGTTTCACCGTAATCTCTTTCGCCTGAGCCGGATAAATAATCCGGGTACCAGAAATGACAACATCTGCGCAGACATCACAAGCAATAAATCCCAGAACGGCAAGGCAGAATGAAACAATTTTTGGTGTCGGTATAAAATTCATATTTCCCTCTATTAAATTTTATAATAAAAGCGCACCTGTTTGTTCATTGGGTACGCTTAATCATTAATTAACGTTGAATATTATTCGTAGTTCATAGTAAAGGTGACGTTAGTATTCACTTTACCCGACTGAACACTATTTGTTGCAGACCAGTCAGCACTAGGTACATAGGCTGCCTTATAGGCAAACACACCACGACCTTCGACCAGAGCCACGCTTTGTGCCACATCAGTCGGGTCGCCGATCAGAACCTGGCTAACGTTGGTTGCTGTGTTGTTGTAAAGCGCAACACTGACGTTTTGCGCACTACCAGAGACGGTAGCATCAGGTTTCAGCGTACCGCTGGACAATTCAGCAAATTGCTGTGAAGAGAAGCTGACGGAGGCTTTTTTCACTGATTCGGCGCAATCATTCAGCATTAACTCGAACTCTTTGGCACCGACACCGCCAGCAGCGCGAGTGGTGACATCCACTGCCGCTTTCGTCACCACAGGCATTGAGATAGTGACATTATTCGCTGCAATACCGTTGTTAGTGGTGATTTCACAGGTCGTGTCAGAGACCGCACCATCAAAGGTAATTAATCCCAAATCCGCTGCCTGGGCAGATAAGCTGCCGAATGCCAGACAAAAGACGGATAAAGGGAAGAGCGTCTTAATTTTTTTCATGAAATGTCCTTTTCATTATGAAAATAACAAAATAGTAAAGTAAAAGTAGTAGTGAATTAAATAAGCTTTTTTCAAAGACTTACTAAGGGGGAATTATAATTACGTTGTTGTTTATATCAAGTTGTACACACTGCAATATGAATGTAACTAAATATTTCATTGTGGGATCTGTAATGAACCCCAGAATTATTTTTTAAGTATTGAATTTTATTTTTAGGGAAGTTATTAATTATCAGATAAAGAGATCTTAAGGATCGATTTTTCTAATTGAAATGGAAAACTGCATAGAAATATATATCAAAATATATGATGGATTTAGTTTTAAAATCCGTGAAAATGATAAACAAATTGTGCTATTGAAGGTGGATAAGGTAATCAGGTTTTGTTTGCTTACATAACATACAGGCGTAATGACATGCTGAAGAGGAGGGGAGGCAGAAAGGAAAAATATTAAGGCACCCGAAGGTGCCTGGATGATTAGCACGGAAATTAAAAGTCAGAGGCCCGACGTTTTTAGTGACGAACCGCAGGATGACTTGTTATGCATCTCTTTATTACTTCCCGGCAGCAATTCGCTCGCGAATATGTTTAGCACGTGCTTCTGAAGACGGGTGATCATCAAACCAGCCGATGCTGCTGCCCTGATCCAGTTTTGCCAGTTTCTCAAAACTGGTTGCCAGACCTGTCGGGTCGATACCGCGTTTTTTCAGCAAATCAAACGAGTAATCATCCGCTTCGGATTCCTGTTTCTGCGAGAACTGCGCATTGACGTATTTCTCGCCCAGATCCGCCAGCTGCGATTGTGACAATGTTGCGCTGACGCCGCCGAGTGACGAAATCGCGGAACGTGCCGCCGTGGCGCTGTAGGCGACCTGCATGGCTTTACGGGTGTGGCCGAGTGCGACGTGGCCCATTTCATGGCCGAGCACGCCTTCCACTTCATTGTCGTTCATTATGTCCATCAGGCCGCTGTAAACGCGGATACAGCCGTTGGCCATTGCCCAGGCATTGACGTCTTTGGTCAGGTAAACCTTATAGTTGGCGGGCGTGCCGTTAATGTTATCGCCCAGTGCAGCGGAGATTTTTTTCAGGCGCTGTGCGTATTCGCTGCTGTCGGGTGCTATCTGCGCCTTTTTATCCATTTCTTCACAAGACTGCACGCTCAGCGTTTTGACGTCGGCATCGCTCAGGGTATACGCCTGATAAGCCTGCGCGCCGGACTGCATTAAAGTGTCGGTATTGACGGTCGCACAACCGCTGACCAGTGACGCGGTAAAAAGGCTTAACAGAAGAGGGTGAAATTTCATCAATTTGTGTTCCCAGAAAAAGTTAACAAAACAGAAACTGTAGCCTGAAAAAGGCTCTGGTTGTAAGGATAGCGTTAAGGTAGGTTTTTCGCAGTGCACGATCTATAGTGTAAGTCCGAAAAAACGCCCTGATTTAAAAGCGGATTTTGTGAACTTAATCACGAGAGTGATTAGAGATTGCCGTTTTAATGCCGAGTCTGAGAAAATGACTTTCTTGACTGCTTTTTTAATCCGACCTGGAGTAGAACATGTCCTCTCGTAAAGAGCTTGCGAACGCTATTCGCGCACTTAGTATGGATGCCGTGCAGAAAGCGAATTCCGGCCACCCTGGCGCCCCTATGGGCATGGCAGACATTGCCGAAGTGCTGTGGCGCGATTACCTGAATCACAACCCGACTAACCCGCACTGGGCTGACCGTGACCGCTTCGTGCTGTCCAATGGTCATGGCTCTATGCTGATTTATAGCCTGCTGCACCTCACTGGCTATGATCTGCCGATGAGCGAACTGGCTAACTTCCGTCAGTTGCACTCGAAAACCCCGGGCCACCCGGAATACGGTTATACGCCTGGCGTTGAAACCACCACTGGCCCGCTGGGTCAGGGCATCGCGAACGCCGTCGGTTTTGCTATCGCAGAACGTACGCTGGCAGCACAGTTCAACAAACCAGGCCATGACATTGTCGATCACCAAACTTATGCATTCCTGGGCGACGGCTGCATGATGGAAGGCATTTCTCACGAAGTGTGTTCTCTGGCCGGTACCATGAAACTTGGCAAACTGACCGCGTTTTATGATGATAACGGCATTTCCATCGACGGCCACGTAGAAGGCTGGTTCACCGATGACACTGCGGCACGTTTCGAAGCTTACGGCTGGCATGTTGTACGTGGTGTTGATGGTCACAATCCTGACTCTATCAAAGCGGCTATTGAAGAAGCGCACAAAGTTACCGACAAACCTTCCCTGCTGATGTGTAAAACTGTGATCGGTTTCGGTTCGCCGAACAAGGCCGGTACTCACGATGTACACGGTGCTGCACTGGGCGCAGCCGAAGTGGCCGCTACCCGCGAAGCACTGGGCTGGAAATACGCGGCGTTTGAAATCCCGCAAGATATCTATGCGCAGTGGGACGCGAAAGAAGCCGGCAAAGCCAAAGAAGCTGCGTGGAACGACAAGTTTGACGCTTACGCTAAAGCGCACCCTGAACTGGCAAAAGAGTTCAAACGTCGTGTGAACGGCGAGCTGCCAGCAAACTGGGAAACCGAAGCACAGAAATTCATCGAACAATTGCAGGCTAATCCTGCGAACATCGCCAGCCGTAAAGCCTCCCAGAATGCGCTGGAAGCGTTCGGTAAAGTGTTGCCTGAATTCCTGGGCGGCTCTGCTGACCTGGCACCAAGCAACCTGACCATGTGGTCTGGTTCGAAGTCTATCGGCGACGATCAGGCAGGTAACTACATCCATTATGGCGTACGTGAATTCGGTATGACCGCGATCACCAACGGTATCGCGCTGCACGGCGGTTTCCTGCCGTACTCTGCGACTTTCCTGATGTTCGTGGAATATGCGCGTAATGCCGTGCGTATGGCCGCACTGATGAAGATCCGCAACGTGTTCGTGTACACCCATGACTCCATCGGTCTTGGCGAAGATGGCCCGACACACCAGCCGGTTGAGCAAATCGCCAGCCTGCGCGTTACGCCAAACATGAGCACCTGGCGTCCTGCGGATCAGGTTGAATCTGCCGTGGCATGGAAATACGCCATCGAGCGTAATGACGGTCCGGTTACCCTGATCTTCTCCCGTCAAAATCTGACCCAGCAACCACGTACCGCTGAACAGCTGGCCAACGTGGCGCGCGGGGGTTACGTGCTGAAAGATTGCGACGGTACGCCGGAAGTGATCCTGATCGCGACCGGCTCTGAAGTCGGTATCACGGTAGAAGCGGCAGACAAACTGGCTGCTGCGGGCACTAAAGTGCGCGTGGTTTCTATGCCGTCCACGGATGCCTTCGACAAACAGGACGCGGCTTACCGTGAATCTGTCCTGCCGAAAGCCGTTTCTGCGCGCGTTGCGGTTGAAGCCGGTATTGCTGATTACTGGTTCAAATACGTTGGCCTGAATGGTGCTATCGTCGGAATGCACAGCTTCGGCGAATCTGCGCCAGCAGAACTGTTGTTCAAAGAATTCGGTTTCACTGTTGATAACGTTGTTGCTCAGGCACAGGCGTTACTGAAGTAATCCCGCTTTCTTAAAACTGCTTAAAAGCACCTTCGGGTGCTTTTTTTTCGCCTGCATTTTCATGCGCCGGTTCTCAGTTTCGTACGAAATGACGCAGGTCAAACCCTTCTGACGCGGACTCGGTTACACTGCCTGCATTCTGAAAATGTTTCATTCGGTCATTTTTTGCGAAAAATCACTGTCGAAAAGGTGACGAAAAAGTAAAATCACTGTGAATACACAGAATCGACTGGTGTTTTTTTCAGCGATCGGCGCGATTAATGCGGGGTTGTTCTACGAATTATTCCTTTTATTCATCGTTTGGTTTATTCTCAGCTGAACCGTTTCAGTCAGGCTATTTGAGCTTAACATCGTCACCAGGTTGTTATCGTGCCTGAAACTGAAACTTTTCTGCCGCATGCATTGTGCGGACAGATGATGATGGTGATTCACCGTAAACGCACGCTGCATTACTATAGGTGTTACTGATATTGAGTAACAACCGTGTAACAGGGAGATGTATGCCAATACGTATTGCAATTAATGGCTTTGGTCGCATTGGCCGTAGCGTATTGCGCGCGTTATACGAATCCGGGCGTCGGGCGGAAATCTCCGTCATTGCCATCAATGAAATCGCCAGCCCTGAAGGCATGGCACATCTGCTTAAATACGACTCCAGCCACGGGCGCTTTGCCTGGGATGTCCGCCAGGAAGGTGAAAACCTTTACGTCGGCGATGACTCCATCCGTTTACTTCATCAGTCTGATGCCAGCCAGTTGCCGTGGGGCGAACTGAGCATTGACGTCGTGCTTGATTGCACTGGCGTTTATGGCAGCCGTGCAGACGGTGAAGCCCAGCTTGCGGCTGGCGCCAAAAAAATTCTGTTCGCGCATCCGGGCGCTCATGATCTTGACGCCACGGTGGTTTACGGTGTGAACCACCAGTTGCTCGAACGTCAGCACCGCATTGTGTCCAATGCGTCCTGCACCACCAACTGTATTATCCCTGTGATCAAACTGCTCGACGATGCTTTTGGCATTGAGTCCGGCACGGTAACGACCATCCATTCCTCAATGAATGACCAACCGGTTATCGATGCGTACCATGCGGATTTACGCCGTACGCGCGCCGCCAGCCAGTCCATTATCCCGGTCGATACCAAGCTGGCCGCAGGGATCACACGCATCATGCCCAAATTCTGCGATCGCTTTGAAGCGATCTCGGTGCGTGTGCCGACAATCAATGTCACAGCCATTGATCTGAGTGTATTTGTCGAGGGTTCTGTGACGGTAGGCGAGGTTAACCAGTTGCTGCAAAAGGCTGCAACAGGTGCTTTTCGTGGTATTGTTGACTATACCGAACTACCATTAGTCTCGACAGATTTTAACCATGATCCCCATAGCGCCATCGTAGATGGAACGCAGACGCGGGTAAGTGGACAGCACCTGATTAAGACACTGGTCTGGTGCGATAACGAGTGGGGTTTTGCCAACCGAATGTTGGATACAACATTGGCAATGTCCGCTAGCGGTTTCTAGTACGGCTGTTCCGGTCTCCCGACCGAAACGGCCTTCAAGCAACTTTAAAGAGAATCAACGAGAGGATTCACCATGTCTGTTATTAAGATGAGCGATCTGGATTTAGCGGGTAAACGCGTACTAATCCGTGCCGATCTGAACGTGCCAGTTAAAGATGGCAAAGTAACGTCAGATGCACGTATCCGCGCTTCTTTACCAACCATCGAAATTGCCCTGAAACAAGGCGCACGCGTGATGGTTACCTCGCATCTGGGTCGTCCGACTGAAGGCGAATATAACGAAGAGTTTTCTCTGCTGCCGGTTGTTAATTACCTGAAAGAGCATCTGAAATCCCCAGTACGTCTGGCGAAAGATTACCTTGATGGTGTTGAAGTTGCCGAAGGTGAGCTGGTGGTTCTGGAAAACGTTCGCTTTAACAAAGGCGAAAAGAAAGACGACGAAGCCCTGTCCAAAAAATATGCTGCCCTGTGTGACATCTATGTGATGGACGCATTTGGTACCGCGCACCGCGCGCAAGCTTCTACTCACGGCGTGGGCAAATTTGCTCCGATCGCCTGTGCCGGTCCGCTGCTGTCTGCAGAACTGGAAGCACTGGGTAAAGCGCTGGGTAACCCGGCACGTCCGATGGTGGCTATCGTTGGCGGTTCTAAAGTTTCTACCAAACTGACCGTTCTGGATTCCCTGTCTAAAATCGCTGACCAGCTGATCGTTGGCGGTGGTATCGCGAACACCTTCGTGGCTGCTCAAGGCAACAACGTCGGTAAATCCCTGTACGAAGCAGACCTGGTCGGCACCGCAAGCAAATTGCTGGAAACCTGCGACATTCCTGTTCCTACCGATGTTCGCGTGGCGACTGAGTTCTCTGAAACAGCCGTTGCAACGGTGAAGTCTGTTAAAGACATCAAAGATGACGAACAAATTCTCGACATGGGCGATGAGTCTGCATACCGCCTGGCTGAGATCATTAAAAACGCTAAAACCATTCTGTGGAATGGTCCTGTAGGCGTGTTCGAGTTCCCTAACTTCCGTAAAGGGACCGAAATTGTGGCGCAGGCTATTGCTGACAGCGATGCATTCTCTATCGCAGGCGGCGGCGACACACTGGCAGCTATCGATTTGTTCGGTATCGCTGACAAAATTTCCTATATCTCCACTGGCGGTGGCGCATTCCTGGAATTCGTTGAAGGGAAAGCACTGCCAGCGGTTGTGATGCTGGAAGAGCGTGCTAAGAAGTAATGAACCCTGAACGGGGAGCATAATGCTGTCCGTTCTTCTTTGCCGCGCGGGGGGCTGCACAGTGGAGCCCGCGCGACATAGCAAACCGATTCAATCCATCTACGGCCGACGAATACAGGACAAAGAACTATGTCTAAAATTTTTGATTTCGTAAAACCAGGCGTTATCACTGGTGATGATGTACAGAAAGTTTTCGCTATTGCTAAAGAAAACAAATTTGCTCTGCCAGCGGTTAACTGCGTAGGCACCGACTCTATCAACGCCGTTCTCGAAGCTGCTGCGAAAGTCCGTTCACCGGTTATCGTTCAGTTCTCTAACGGTGGCGCTGCGTTTATCGCCGGTAAAGGCCTGAAAACTGACGTGCCACAAGGCGCGGCAATCCTGGGTGCAATCTCTGGCGCACACCATGTGCATCAGATGGCAGAACATTACGGCGTGCCAGTTATCCTGCACACCGACCACTGCGCGAAAAAACTGCTGCCATGGATCGACGGACTGCTGGACGCGGGTGAAGCTCACTACGCGAAAACCGGTAAACCACTGTTCTCTTCTCACATGATCGACCTGTCTGAAGAGTCTCTGGAAGAAAACATCGAAATTTGCAGCAAGTATTTAGCTCGCATGGCAAAAATCGACATGACTCTGGAAATCGAACTGGGTTGTACCGGCGGTGAAGAAGATGGCGTAGACAACAGCCATATGGACGCGTCTGCACTGTACACTCAACCGCAAGACGTTGATTATGCATACGAAAAACTGAACGCCATCAGCCCGCGTTTCACTATCGCTGCGTCATTCGGTAACGTACACGGTGTTTACAAACCAGGTAACGTTAAACTGACTCCAACTATCCTGCGTGATTCTCAGGAATACGTGTGCAAGAAACATAACCTGCCACACAACAGCCTGAACTTCGTATTCCACGGCGGTTCCGGTTCTACTGCAGCAGAAATCAAAGAATCTGTAGGTTACGGTGTTATCAAAATGAACATCGATACCGACACTCAGTGGGCTAACTGGGACGGTATCCTGCAGTTCTACAAGAAAAACGAAGCTTACCTGCAAGGTCAGTTGGGTAACCCGGAAGGCGCGGACAAACCTAACAAGAAATTCTATGACCCGCGCGTATGGCTGCGTTCTGCACAGTCTTCCATGGTGACTCGCCTGGAACTGGCATTCAAAGAACTGAACGCAATCGACGTACTGTAATTCTTACGCTTCCGGTGCTTGACCACCGGAATGTGAGGATAATCGTCAAAGGGGCTTCGGCCCCTTTTTTATTGCCTGCTTTCCGGCCACAATAGCCCGTTATCCGTGTTTCGCCAGAATCCCCGAAGAGAGAGCCATGAAGCCAAAATCTGTCACCCTCGATGATGTCGCGCGCCACGCCGGTGTGTCTTATCAGACCGTTTCGCGCGTCCTGAATCAGGCTGCACACGTCTCGGTCAGAACGCGCAACAAAGTCGAACAGGCAATGGCTGCGCTGAATTACGTCCCGAACCGTGTCGCCCAGCAACTGGCGGGCAAACAAAGTTACACCCTTGGGCTGGCGACCACCGAACTGGCGCTACACGCTCCGTCGCAAATTGCGTCGGCAATGAAAACCCGCGCAAATCAGCTAGGTTTCAACGTCGTGATATCGATGATTGATAACCTGAGCCTTGCCGCGTGTCGTACGGCGGTGAATGAACTGATGTCACAGCGTGTCGATGGCGTGCTGATTAACGTGCCGCTGTCGAATGAGGACGCAGACGCGATCGCACAGCTTTGCGGCAATTTACCGGCGCTGTTTCTGGATGTCGATCCGCAGGCCGATGTGTTTAAAATTCTGTTCGATCCTCACTGCGGGGCAGAGCAGGGCGTCGAACATCTGCTGGCGCTCGGACATCAGCAGATCGCCGTACTGACCGGCCCGCTCGAATCCATATCTGCACGCTTACGTTATGAAGGCTGGCTGAATACGCTGGCATTGCACGATATTACGCCGTGCGCGGTTCAGCATGGCGACTGGAGCGCGGCTTCGGGTTACCAGCAGGCATTATTGTTGCTCAATCAGCCCGCACGCCCTACGGCGATCCTGGTCGCCAATGATCAGATGGCGCTGGGCGTACTGCGCGCGGTCCATGAGTTTGGCCTGCGGGTGCCGGAGCAAATCTCGGTGATGGGCTATGACGATACTGAAGACAGCGCATTTTTCTTCCCGCCGCTGACCACCATCAAACAGGATTTCCGCCTGCTCGGTCACGAGAGCATTAACCGGCTGGTAGAGCATCTGCATACGCATGGCGATCACCCGCAGTCCTCATTGTTACTGCCCACTTCTTTAGTTGAACGCCATACAACCGCCAGACCGGGTACAGACACTGTGTCGCAGGAAACTTTATCGCAGGAACTGATCCGCATCGCACGTCAGCTCAGCGCGCTGTAAATCTTTTTTAAGAACTGACTGACGCGGAATTTGTGATCCGCGTCCCTTTCCCGCATCCCCGCACTTTACTTACTCTCTCCGGTTACGCATGTTTATATTATTGTGAGCGCATAACAATTTAACGGGGAGATATTATGAATCCATCAGCGGAAGATAAATTATCATCGCTGGCCACTGTTCTGGCCCGCCGTGACTGGGAAAAACCGGCCTCGACGCAGTGCAACCGATTACCCGCACACCCGCCGTTCAACAGCTGGCGAAATGCAGAGGAAGCGAGAAGCAACAAGGCTTCAGGAAAAATTCGTAACCTGAATGGCGAGTGGACGTTCAGCTATTTTAACCGTCCTGAAGCCGTGCCGGAGCAATGGCTGCAACAGGATCTGGCTGAGGCCGATGCTGTGCAGGTGCCCTCTAACTGGCAACTGGCGGGATACGACGCGCCGATTTATACCAACGTTCAGTATCCGATCCCGGTCAATCCGCCGTTTGTGCCGGAAGAAAACCCTACCGGTTGTTACTCGCTCACAGTTTCTGTGGATAATGACTGGCTGAGCAGCGGGCAGACGCGCATCGTGTTTAACGGCGTCAATTCTGCGTTCTATTTATGGTGCAACGGTCAGTGGGTCGGCTATTCCCAGGACAGCCGTTTACCGGCGGAATTCGATCTCAGTCATGTGCTGCATGCGGGTGAAAACCGGCTGGCGGTGATGGTGCTGCGCTGGAGCGACGGCAGCTATCTGGAAGATCAGGATATGTGGCGCATGAGCGGGATTTTCCGCGATGTCACCTTGCTGCATAAACCGGCAGAGCAAATTACTGACATGCAGGTGCGCACGCATCTGTTCTACGGCTTCACGCAGGCCGAACTGGAAGTGCAAGTCAGCGCCGCGGTACCGCCGGACACCGCGGCTGATTATCAGGTGCGCGTCCAGTTGTGGCAGGGCGATAAACCGGTCGCAGAACATCAGCAACCGCTCGGCAGTGAAATCATTGATGAACGCGGGACGGCATTTGACCGCACCACGCTGCGTCTGCCGGTCAGCCGGCCCGCATTATGGAGCGCTGAACAGCCCGCTTTATACCGTGCTGTCATTTCCCTGATTTCTCCGCAGGGCCAGCTTATTGAAGCCGAGGCCTGTGACGTCGGTTTCCGTCAGGTGGAAATCAGCAACGGGCTGCTGAAAGTGAACGGCCAGCCGGTATTGATCCGCGGCACCAACCGCCACGAACATCATCCTGAAAACGGTCAGGTGATGGATGAGGCCACCATGCGCCGGGACATTGTGCTGATGAAGCAACACAACTTCAACGCCGTGCGCTGCTCGCATTATCCGAACCATCCGCTGTGGTACCGGCTCTGTGACGAATACGGTCTGTACGTCGTGGATGAAGCCAATATCGAAACCCACGGCATGCAGCCGATGAACCGTCTGTCGGATGATCCGGTGTGGTTCAACGCCTTCAGCGAACGCGTGACGCGCATGGTTCAGCGCGACCGCAATCATCCGTGCATCATCATCTGGTCACTGGGCAATGAGTCCGGTCATGGCGCCACTCATGACGCGCTGTACCGCTGGATCAAATCTGTCGATCCGACCCGTCCGGTGCAGTACGAAGGCGGCGGCGCCAACAGCGCGGCGACCGACATTATCTGCCCGATGTATTCCCGCGTTGAGCAGGATCAGCCGTTCCCGGCGGTACCGAAATGGTCGATTAAAAAGTGGATCAGCATGCCGGACGAAACGCGTCCGCTGATCCTCTGCGAATACGCCCATGCGATGGGCAACAGCTTTGGCGGCTTTGATAAATACTGGAAAGCGTTCCGTCAGTTCCCGCGTCTGCAGGGCGGTTTTGTCTGGGACTGGGTTGATCAGAGTCTGCTGCGCACCAGCGAAAACGGTGAGCGTTATATGGCCTACGGCGGCGATTTTGGTGATACGCCAAATGACCGGCAGTTCTGCATGAACGGTCTGATATTCGCTGACCGCACTCCGCATCCGTCCTTGTTTGAAGCCCAGCGTGCCCAGCAATTTTTCCAGTTCTCGCTCACAGATACTTCGCCTTTGACGATTGAAATACAAAGCGAATACCTGTTCCGGCACAGTGATAATGAGCAGTTAGTCTGGCGCATCGAACGTGACGGCGAAGTCATTTCGCAGGGCGAGGCGGTACTGAATATCGCGCCCAACGGCAAACAAACCCTGAATCTGGGGGATATACCGCAGGCAGAAGGCGATTTGTGGCTGAATGTTGCGGTACACCAGCCACAGGCGACCGCGTGGTCAGAAGCCGGACACCGCAGTGCCTGGGATCAATGGCAGTTGCCGCAACCGCTGATATTGCCGGTGCCGGAAAAAATCTCTGCCGCCACGCCGGTTCTCGATCAGCAAGGTGATGTGATTTCCGTACTGCACGGCGCGCAGTGCTGGCAGTTCAGTCAGCAAAGCGGATTGCTGGAACAGTGGTTCGATGGTAAAACGCCGCGCCTGCTTTCCGCCTTGCGCGACCAGTTTGTCCGTGCGCCGGTAGATAACGATATCGGTGTCAGCGAAGTCACCCGTATTGACCCGAATGCCTGGGTTGAGCGCTGGAAAGCAGCGGGTATGTACCACCTGGAATCGCGTTTATTAAACATCTCCGCCGATCAGTTACAGGACGGGGTAGTGATCACGACCACTCACGCGTTTATGGCGGAGGAAGAAACGCGCCTGCTGAGCCGCAAGATTTTCCGCATTGATAATCAGGGCGAACTGCATATCAGCGCGGAGGTTCGCGTGGCATCAAACGTGCCGTCACCGGGGCGCATTGGCCTGACCTGTCAGTTGGCTGAAACCGCAAAAAACGTTAGCTGGCTGGGCCTGGGACCGCATGAAAACTACCCGGATCGCCGTCTGGCTGCGCAGCACGGGCGCTGGAATTTGCCGTTGACCGAGATGTACACGCCTTACGTTTTCCCGACCGAAAACGGTCTGCGCGGAGAGACCCGTGAGCTGGATTACGCCGGATGGACGCTGCGTGGCAATTTCCACTTTGGCCTGAGCCGCTACAGCCTGCAACAGTTGATGGACACCAGCCACCGTCACCTGTTGCGTGAAGAAGAGGGCACCTGGCTGAACATCGACGGCTTCCATATGGGCGTCGGCGGTGATGATTCGTGGAGCCCGAGCGTCAGCCCTGATTTCCTGCTGACAGCCGGTCAGTACCATTATTCGTTCACCTGGAAACGTGCCTGACAGCCTGCGCCGCCGTGTTAATCCCCGGCGGCGCGATATTCAGACGTAAGGAAAATGCTTATGTATTACCTGAAAAATACTAACTTTTGGATGTTCGGGCTGTTCTTCTTCTTTTACTTTTTCATCATGGGTGCCTACTTCCCGTTCTTCCCGATCTGGCTGCATGATATTAATCAGATCAGCAAAAGCGACACCGGCATTATCTTCGCCAGCATTTCGCTGTTCTCACTGTTGTTCCAGCCGGTGTTTGGTTTACTGGCGGATAAACTGGGACTGAAAAAGCATTTGCTGTGGATCATCACCGGCATGCTGATCCTGTTTGCGCCATTCTTTATCTACGTGTTTGGGCCATTACTGAAAATTAATATCTATCTCGGTTCGGTGGTGGGCGGGATTTACCTTGGCCTGATTTACAACGCCGGTGCGCCTGCGATTGAAGCCTATATCGAAAAAGTCAGCCGTCGCAGCAGCTTTGAATTTGGCCGTGCACGTATGTTCGGTTGTGTCGGCTGGGCGCTGTGCGCATCGGTGGTCGGCATCATGTTTACCATCAACAATGAATTTGTGTTCTGGCTCGGCTCCGGCTGTGCGGTGATCCTCGCCATCCTGTTGCTGATCGCCAAACCGGAAGTCACGTCCAGCGCGCGCGTGGCCAACGAACTGGGGGCGAACAGCAAACCGTTCAATCTCAAACTCGCCCTCGAACTGCTGAAAGACAAGAAGCTGTGGTTCCTGGCGCTGTACGTCATCGGTGTTTCCTGTACGTACGACGTGTTCGATCAGCAGTTTGCCAACTTCTTTACCTCCTTCTTCACGTCATCTTCTGAAGGGACGCGCGTCTTTGGCTATGTGACCACGATGGGTGAGCTACTCAACGCCAGCATCATGTTTTTCGCACCGCTGATAGTGAACCGCATTGGTGGCAAGAATGCTTTGCTGCTGGCCGGTACCATCATGTCAGTGCGCATCATCGGCTCGTCTTTCGCGTCATCGCCGCTGGAAGTGGTGGTGCTGAAAACCTTGCACATGTTTGAGGTGCCGTTCCTGATTGTCGGTTGCTTCAAGTACATCACCTCAGTATTTGAAGTGCGTTTCTCGGCGACGATTTATCTGGTGACTTTTTGCTTCTTCAAACAGGTGGCGATCATCTTTATGTCCGTTTTCGCGGGCAACATGTATGACCGAATCGGCTTCCACGGCACCTATCTGATCCTCGGAGTCATCGCGCTGACCTTCACGGTGATTGCTGCCTTTACGCTGAGCGGCCGCGGCCCCCTTCAGGCATTCAAAACCCCTGAACCGTTAAAAAACAGCCACGCAAATTCTTAATTTATCTGAACTCTTTGCTGCGAAATTGGCACTTCATCGCATTGTTAGTTAACCTTACAGAACACTTGCTGCCTCGTTAAACGGGGCAGCTTTGGTTTCTTGCAGCCCGTGAGGGTGTAATTTTGGGGTACTTTAAATGGATGATTTAAACGTTGTGGGCAGCATCAATAATGCTGGCAACTGGTTGGTGAGAAACCAGGCGTTACTGCTTCATTACGCGGTGAATATTGTGGCAGCGATCTTCATTCTGATTGTGGGGATGATTATCGCCCGTGTCGTTTCCGGTGCCGTCAGCCGGGTCTTAAAAGTTCGTGGTATTGACATCACCGTTTCCGACTTCCTTTCCGCCATGGTGCGTTACGCGATTATCGCCTTCACGCTGATTGCGGTTCTGGGGCGGATTGGCGTGCAAACCACGTCCGTGATTGCCGTCATCGGTGCCGCCGGTCTGGCCGTCGGTCTGGCATTACAGGGGTCGCTGTCCAACTTTGCGGCCGGCGTTTTGCTGGTGATCTTCCGTCCGTTCCGTGCCGGTGAATATGTCGATCTCGGCGGCGTGGCCGGTACCGTCACTCAGGTACAAATTTTTTCCACTACCCTGCGTACGCCGGACAACAAAATCATTGTGGTGCCGAATGGTAAAATCATCGCCGGTAACATCATCAACAATTCACGCGAACCGACCAGCCGTATCGAGCTGACGGTGGGCGTGGGTTATGACTCTGACATCGATCTGGTGAAAACGATCCTGACCGACATCATCACGGCCGATCAGCGCGTTTTGAAAGATAAAGACGTCGTGGTTCGCCTCAACGAAATGGCAGCTTCAACCCTGAATTTCATTGTGTACGCCTGGACCAGCAACGGTGATGCACAGAACGTGAAATGGGATCTGCTGGAATCGTTCAAACGCGCGCTGGATAAAAATAATATCAATATTGCGTATCCGCAGATGGATGTTCACCTGTATCAGGTGCCGAATGCGGCGGGCAACCAGCAGGAAGAACGACGCACTTTCGAATAAAGTATGCTTCCCGGATTCAGATTTTCACAGGCGCCTGCGGGCGCCTTTTTCATGCCTGAAAAATCATCCTGCCACTGATAAGCCAGTCTAATGAGCGATTAGAAATATCCATTTCCTCTTATACCGGCTAAGCCCTTACACTGCGCGCAATCTCTGTTATTCACTCTCTGAAGGATATCCCATGCTGGCTATTTTCCTGCAAGGACTGGCGATGAGCGCCGCGATGATTTTACCCATTGGCCCGCAGAATGCATTTGTGATGAATCAGGGCATCCGTCGTCAGTATCATCTGATGATCGCCGGTTTGTGCGCCCTGAGTGACATCGCGCTGATTTGCGGCGGCATCTTTGGCGGAAGCGCGTTGCTGAGCAAATCCCCGACGTTGCTGTTGCTGGTGAGCTGGGGGGGCGTGGCATTTTTACTGTGGTATGGCTGGGGCGCATTTCGCACGGCATTCAGCAAAAACCCCGAACTGGCGCAGGCTGAAGTGGCGAAGCAAAGTCGCTGGAAAATTGTCGTCAGCATGCTGGCGGTGACCTGGCTGAATCCGCATGTTTATCTCGATACTTTCGTGGTGCTCGGCAGTCTGGGCGGCAGCCTGAGCCATGATGAGCGTTCATGGTTTGCACTCGGTGCGGTCAGTGCGTCAGTGATGTGGTTCTTCGGGCTGGCCATTCTCGCCGCCATGCTTGCGCCCTGGCTTAATACCGGCAAAGTGCAGAGGGTGATCAACGTTATCGTCGGCGTGATCATGTGGGGGATTGCAATACAACTGGCGCGTCAGACCGGGGTATTTTGAGTTTTGTCACTAATCTTAGTTTCTGTTGTAACGGATTATGCTACGGTTTCGCAGATTGTTTGACCTATCTATTGCCAGATCTTTGATGATTAATGGAGGCACTGTGAAACTGAAAGCATTGGCTGTAGCAGCGATGTTGGGATTAGGGACATTACCGCTGGCGTTACAGGCGGCAGAATTACCTGCCGGGCCGCACGTCGTGACGTCAGGCACCGCAAGCGTGGATGCCACGCCGGATATCGCGACGCTGGCGATTGAAGTCAGCGTGTCGGCGAACGATTCAGCCAGCGCCAAGAAGCAGGCTGATGAACGCGTGGCAGAGTACTTTGCTTTCCTGCAGAAAAACGGCATTGAGAAAAAAGATATCAATGCGGCGAACCTGCGTACTCAGCCGGAATATAACTACCTGAAAGATGGCACGTCACAGCTCAAGGGCTACCGCGCCGTGCGTCAGGTTCAGGTAACTTTGCGTCAGCTCGACAAGCTGAATGAACTGCTGGATGGCGCGCTGAAATCCGGCCTGAATGAAGTGCGTGCGGTTGAACTGGGCGTCGCCAATCCGGATAAATTCCGTGATGAAGCGCGTCAGAAAGCGATTGAAAACGCCACGCAGCAGGCAAAATCGCTGGCCGAAGGTTTCCATACCAAACTGGGGCCGGTTTACAGCATTCGTTATCACGTTGCTAACTACCAGCCGATGCCGGTGGCGCGTATGTATAAAACCGCCGAAGCCGCAGGGCAGAGCGATGTCGCGCAAACCTACGAGCAGCAAAGTATTCATTTCGACGATCAGGTCGATGTGGTATTCGAATTGCAGCCTCAGGCACCTGCACCTGCACCTGCACCTGCACCAGCCCCGGCTCCGGCTCAGTAAGAATGAATCTGTAAAAATGAAAAAACCCGCTCCGGCGGGTTTTTTGTTTCTGACCTTTTATGTTGCCTGTCGGACTTCTTTATCGGCTGAAAACGTCACCTGTTTCTGTGCTTCCAGCACCCGCAATCTTTCTGTCAGCGCCTGGCTGATCGAGGCATAAGCGGTACTGCCCAGCGCCAGACGTAGTGGCGGACTGACGGCATCGGCAGCGGTGATCATCGCCCGGACAGTATTTACCGCGTCACCTTTAATGGCGAAATCACCGGATGCAATCGCCCGGCGTACCTCACCGGCGGGTGTCTTTTCATAGCACGGCAAGGGCGTGGCATGATCCAGCCCGGCGCCAAATTCTGTGCTGGTCGGGCCGGGTTCCACGATCAGGAAATCAATGCCAAACGGTGCCACTTCCTGCGCAACGGATTCGACAAACCCTTCAATCCCCCATTTGGTCGCATGATAAAGACTGAAGTTGGGATAAGCGATCTGTCCGCCTTCCGATGAAACCTGCACAATCCGGCCGCCACCTTGTCCGCGCAGGTAGGGTAAAACGGCGCGGATAAGCTGGATCGAACCCACCAGGTTAGTGGCGATCTGCCTGTCGATTTGTTCGTCACTGGTTTCTTCGCCTGCGCCGAACAGGCCATAACCGGCATTGCTGACCACGACATCAATACGTCCCATCTTAGCGAATGCTCCGGCAACGGCTGCTCTGATTGCCGGAGTGTCTGTGACGTCGAGCGTGATGCTATGCAACTGATCGCCATAGATCGCCTGTAAGGCGTCAAGCGCACCCGGCTTGCGTACGGTGGCGATCACCCGGTCACCGCGCTCAAGTAGCTGTTCAGTGAGCAGGCGTCCAAGGCCGGTCGATGTGCCGGTAATAAACCATGTCTTTGCCATTATCAAATGCCTCTGTTGCAGAAGTTGCCAGACATTCAGGGTAGGGCAATACTATTGTTGCGTTAATACCCAATAACCCGCATGAACAGGTGAATATTCCCCACCAATGAGCAAACCATTATTGAGCAAACCGACCCTGGCAGAACTCAGGGCCTTTATGGCTGTTGCTGAACACCGCAGTTTCCGCCGTGCCGCCGATCTTTTAGGCATTACCCGATCCTCGCTCAGCCATATTATGCGCGGGCTTGAAGATCGTCTTGGCGCACGCCTTTTGCACCGCACGACGCGCAGTGTGTCACTGACCGAAACGGGTGAACGCCTGCTGAAACGGATTAATCCGCTGATGAACGGGCTTGATGCGGCGCTGGAAGACGTGGCGGGCGAGCCGGGGCGGCTGACGGGTGAATTACGTATCAACGGCAGCGAGGGCGCTATCCGCTTGTTGTTGCGCAATATTGTGCCGCAATTCATGGCGCGTTATCCCGGTGTGGCGCTGGATCTGGTGGCGGAAGGAAAGCTGGTGGATATTGTCGGGGAAGGGTTTGACGCAGGGATCCGGCTGGGAGAAGCGGTTCCACGGGACATGATCGCTGTGCGGCTCAGCCCCGACATGCGCTTTCTGACCGTGGCTTCGCCGGATTATCTTGCGGCGCATCCCGCCCCTGAAACGCCGGATGATCTCGCCCGCCATCAGTGTCTGCGTCAGCGCCTGCCCAGCGGAAAACGCTATCGCTGGGAGTTCCACAAACGCGGGCAGGAAGTGGCGGTGGATGTGCCGGGAAATCTGACGCTGGATAATACGCAACTGATGATTGAGGCCGCACAGGACGGGCTGGGGATCGCGTATGTTCCTGAAGATTATGCGCAGGTTGCGCTGAAAGAAGGGCGGCTGATTGCAGTGCTGGAAGACTGGTGCCCGCCAATCCCCGGTTTGTTTCTCTACTTCGCGGGCAACCGGCATGTGCCCGCGAGCCTGCGGGCATTGATCGAGATGGTCCGGGAGAAAAGCGGTTAAACGCCGCTTTTCACGCCGGATAATTCTGTCAGTCCTGACGCAACACCTGATGTCCGTGGGCGATCAGTGCATCGGTGACTTTACGCATCATGCGGCTTTCGGGCGCAAAACGGTGCCAGTAAAGCATACGGCGCTGGAACAGGCCGGGCGTCAGGTCGATCAGCTCGCCGCTTTCCAACTCTTTCTCGATTTGCAGATGCGGGATCATGCAGCAGGTGGTGCCCTGACGGGCCAGTTGCACAAAGGCTTCCGACGAGTTAACGATGTGGCACGGCACGCTGCCCGGCGATAAATCGAAGTTCTGTTGCAGGAAGGCCTGATGCATATCGTCCAGATGGTCAAACGCTACCGCAGGCGCTTTCAGCAAGGCGGAGCGGGTAACGCCGTTCGGGAAATAGCGATCAGCAAAAGGTTTCG
Organism: Rahnella sp. NRRL B-41462; assembly: GCF_003263525.1. Taxonomy (NCBI): domain Bacteria; kingdom Pseudomonadati; phylum Pseudomonadota; class Gammaproteobacteria; order Enterobacterales; family Yersiniaceae; genus Rahnella; species Rahnella sp. NRRL B-41462. Next base: position 71,450 of record NZ_JYDF01000007.1, read on the forward strand.
AACCCACAAACAAATAGTCCAGCGCACCAAGCTGATCCACCAGACAGCTCGGCAGTGGCTGGGGTTGAATACTTACCGCGCCCACCACTTCACCACGACGCAGACGTTCCTGCGTGCGCGTTTCGTCTTCCACCTGTAAATTCAGGCGGATAGGGGAATCAACCAGCACTGATTTCAGCGCCGGTAACAGCCAGGTTGCCAGACTGTCGGCGTTGACCGCCAGTGAAAGCAGCAGAGGTGTATCATTGCTTTCATTGTTGCTGTCACTGCCAAGCCACTCTTCTTCCAGTAATTCCACCTGATGTAACAAGGCCAGTAATTTCTGTCCCTGTTCAGTCGGCCGGGGTGGAACGGTACGAACCAGCAGCGGCTGGCCGAACAAATTTTCCAGTTGCTTAATGCGCTGAGAGACGGCCGATTGTGTGATGCAAAGCTTCTGCGCTGCGCGCTCAAAACCGCGCTCACGGATCACCGCGTCCAGTGCCTGCAGCGTTCTATAGTCCGGGCGTTTCATCGGAGTTCTGTCCCTTAGATTTAATTTTATCCGAACACTATGCCACAGATTGTCAGGATTTGTGGTGAGGAAAATCTTTGTGTTTGCAGCACAATTGCACTTAATAAGTGTGATCTGGCTGCGGTGTTGTTTATCCAAATTGCCGGGACATGCTTTATAATCACCGGCACTCTTCGTTCCACCGAACTATTCACGCCACTTACGTGTTATCAGACAGAGAAGCCATTATGACGCAGGAAGAATTGAAAAAAGCAGTCGGCTGGGCCGCACTGGATTACGTCACGCCGGGCACCATTGTCGGTGTCGGTACCGGATCCACCGCCGCACATTTCATTGATGCACTGGGTTCCATCAAAGGCCAGATTGAAGGTGCGGTTTCAAGCTCCGATGCCTCTACCGCAAAACTGAAGAGTCTGGGTATTCATGTTTTCGACAGCAATGAAGTGGATTCGCTGGATGTGTATGTCGATGGCGCGGATGAAATCAACGGCTCGATGCAGATGATCAAAGGGGGTGGCGCTGCGCTGACCCGCGAAAAAATCATTGCCGCGATTGCCAAAAAATTCATCTGTATCGTGGATGCTTCCAAGCAGGTTGATGTGCTGGGTAAATTCCCGCTGCCGGTGGAAGTGATCCCAATGGCGCGCTCTTATGTTGCGCGTGAACTGGTTAAACTCGGCGGCCTGCCGGAATACCGCCAGAATGTGCTGACAGACAATGGCAATGTGATCCTTGATGTGCATAACCTGAACATTCTTGATGCCGTCGCGATGGAAAATAAGATCAACAGTATTGCCGGTGTTGTGACTGTCGGCCTGTTCGCCAACCGGGGTGCTGACGTGGCGCTGGTCGGGACTTCTGAAGGTGTCAAAACCGTCAAACTGAAGTAATCAGAATATAAGCAGAAGATCTGGCTGCTTTAGGGCAAGGCAGCCAGCCTAAGCCTCGTCATTGCGCTGTCATAACGCAATGTTATGAAGATGATAATTTTCTGACTGAATCATCTTTTCTTCAAAGGCTTTAATTTGGTGACTTATGTCACATTTCTGTATTTCTCCTCCTGAACGTCTGGCACAGTAAAATTGAACCAGCATGAAATGCTAAAAACCGGCAGGCGTGCTGAGCCTTCTGCTGGGGGGCAGGCAATCGTTTGTATTGATGATGGCGGATTTTTTGTTATGTTGACTGTGAGCAGTCATCTTGCAGTTCGAATTCAGCCAGAAAAATATAGGGTCGGGAAATGGCAAAAGTATCACTTGAGAAAGACAAGATTAAATTTTTGTTAGTGGAAGGCGTCCACCAAAGTGCGGTTGATACACTCCGTGCCGCGGGTTACACCAATATTGAATTTCACAAAGGTGCTTTAGACACGCAATCGCTGAAAGAATCGATCCGTGATGCGCACTTTGTTGGACTCCGATCGCGTACTCAGCTGACTGAAGAAGTGTTCCAGGCAGCAGAAAAACTGGTGGCTGTTGGGTGTTTCTGTATCGGCACCAATCAGGTAGATCTGAAAGCTGCGACCCGTCGCGGTATTCCGGTCTTTAACGCACCCTTCTCCAACACCCGTTCGGTTGCCGAAATGGTGCTGGGCGAAATGCTGCTGATGATGCGTGGCATTCCTGAAGCTAACGCCAAGGCGCACCGTGGTATCTGGAACAAATTAGCCGTCGGCTCGTTCGAAGCGCGCGGCAAGCGTCTGGGCATTATCGGTTACGGCCACATTGGTACGCAACTGGGGATCCTGGCGGAAAGCCTGGGGATGCGCGTTTTCTATTACGACATCGAAAGCAAATTGCCATTGGGCAATGCGCAGCCGATTGCCACGCTGGAAGAATTGCTCAACACCAGCGACGTGGTCACGCTGCATGTGCCGGAAACAGCCGGAACCAAAGACATGATCTCCGAGTTGCAACTGGCGCAGATGAAGCCTGGCGCGTTGTTAATCAACGCCTCACGCGGTACCGTGATCGACATTCCTGCTCTGTGCAATGCGCTGCGTAACAAACATCTTTCCGGTGCGGCTATCGACGTCTTCCCGGAAGAACCGGCGACTAACAGTGACCCGTTCAATTCTCCGCTGTGTGAATTTGACAACGTGCTGCTGACGCCGCATATCGGCGGTTCAACGATGGAAGCGCAGGAAGGTATCGGCCTCGAAGTGGCAGGCAAACTGGCGAAATACTCTGACAACGGTTCTACACTGTCAGCGGTCAACTTCCCGGAAGCGTCTCTGCCAGCGCATACCGAGAAAGCCAGCCGTTTGCTGCATATCCACGAAAATCGTCCGGGTGTGCTGACCAGCATCAACCAGATTTTTGCGGAACAGGGTATCAACATTGCTGCGCAGTACCTGCAAACCAGTCCAGAAATCGGTTATGTGGTGATTGATGCAGAAACGGATATCAATACGCTGACTACCGCGCTGCAACTGATGAAGGCGATTCCGGGAACCATTCGTGCCCGTTTGCTTTACTGATAAGCCTTTCTGAAACAGACAAAATACCAACCGCCGAAAGGCGGTTTTTTGTTTTATGGCATCAGGGCGTTAAAAAATGTCTGCAGAGGGAATAAAGGGGGGATCAAAACGTCAGAAGTAAAAGGACAGGGTAATCAGACCGCAGAGGATCATTGATGAAAAAGTGATTTCGAACAGGTAGCGGCGCAGCATCATCTGTCAGTACCTCAGGGCAGAAAACGGAGAAAAAAACACCCGGCGAACCGGGTGTTAAATTTTTCAGTCTTGATAAGAGTGAACAGATTCGTTCACAAAGACTTCTTAGTGACTTCTTATGCTGCCGGAGTTGCTTTAGCCGGAGCAGCTTTCTTAGCATGTTTCACGTGCTTTTTAGCCGCCTGCGCCTTCTGAGCAACAGGAGCCGCTTTCTTAGCGTGTTTCACGTG
>NZ_JYDF01000070.1:0-1583 GCF_003263525.1 Rahnella sp. NRRL B-41462
TACCATGAGTTGGGCAAACATAAATGGACGGCAATGGGTGAGAAATACGGTCTGGATGGCGTAAATCCGCCCACCAAAGAGATCATGGAAAGAGTGAAAAATATTCTTGCCAGTTACGGGCATAAAGTTATTTATTAACAGCCTGAGATGTTCATAAAAAAGACGCCAAATGGCGTAATGCCGGTCACTTAAGGTGACCGGCATTGTTTTTTAAGGGATATTTCGACCTTTTTTCTCTCACTTCCCTGACATATTCACGCTCACGTCTCGAGGGCAGTTTGAGCATCGCTGCGTTGCTGTAAAAATGCTTCAGATGACCCGGGATGGCTCCCGCTGATGCCCACGGCAGCCCGATTAACAACCGTAATATCTCCGACACTGCACCGCTAAAACTCAGCTGATAAGGCAGATAATCTCCCTTCAGGCTGAACGCCATCTTGATCATCTGGTAACGAATAAGGTTATAACTCAGCAGGATACCCCACAGTTCCTGCCTCACCATTTCCGGCAGTTTGCTTCTCAGCGCCCACCGGTTCCCCAGTAAAAACTGCTTCGCCTCCCGGTATCCTAACTCGATTTCCCAGCGATGCTTATAAAGCTCCGCCACGCTGGCGGCCGGATAACGCATCGCATCCGTCATTGACGTCAGAACCTGCCGTTCAACGCCATTGACCTTCCGGCGGATAAGCCGCACGGTCATTTCTTCCGGCAGTCCTTCCCACTGTTTTCTGGCCTGCGGTGACGTTTTCAGCCGTATCAGCTCGTCCTGTTTGCCGAGCTTACACACCACCTCGTACTGCGTGTTCTTTTTCAGCGGCGTCAGCCAGTGGCGATTTTCGCCCGCATTATGCCAGTCATGTAGCAGGCCTAAAGAGTAAAAACCCTTATCGAACAGCGTAATACTGTTATCCGGCGCGCTGTCTGCCAGCTTTGCCGCCAGGCGCATCTCGTTCACGTCGTAACTGTCCATCACACTGGCCCGCAACAGGTGACTGCTCAGTTCCATCAGGCAGACCATGCGGACCTGAGGATATCCGCGTTCGCCGTGCTGGTTCGAAGCCTTACCGAAGGCCTCTGCATTTTCAGGCGTGTCCTGCGTATGCCAGACTACGCCATCGACGGCATTGAGTGTCAGTCCGTGCCAGAGAGGATGTTTTGCCTCTGCATGCCAGTGTTGCTGAGTGATATCAAACAGAACCCGGATGGCATCTTCACCTAACGTTTTTCTGCGGGCAATAACGGAGCTGGGTGCGGTGAATGAGCGTCCGGTTCGGTCAACAATATCCATCAGATTAACGATATGACTCATAGGCTTATTGTTGAATATGGCCATGCCGATAACCAGCCAGACCATGGACTCGAGGGGGAGTTTACGCTTGCGTAGGGTGACGGTGTCAGTGAGAGAAAAAGCTTGCTGAATGAGGTCAGGAGACAGGAGGTCAGCGAGGCTTTGAACTTCATCGGGGGCAGTGAGATTGATAATACCGAGAGCTTGTGAAAGTTCCATTTAAAAGGGTCCATGATGAGCATGAACCCTTTTTACACGAGCCACCGGATCGGTCAACTGATCCTTAAACGATCGG